>NZ_JBHUWW010000175.1:0-14504 GCF_042669755.1 Kitasatospora sp. NPDC057223
GGCGTGCCCCGGAAGGCGGAACCGAAAGGAGCCCGGGGCGTTCGCCCCGGGCCCCGCCCGTGTCTGCTGTCTGCGGACCCGTCAGGCCAGCTGGACGACCGCGCGGGACATCCCCAGCACCTTCTGGCCGCCGGAGGTCGCCACCAGGTCGACCCGGACCTTGCGGTCCTCCAGCAGGGCCGCCACCTTGCCGGTGACCTCGATCACGGCGCCGGCCCCGTCGTTGGGGACGGGCACGGGCCGGGTGAAGCGCACGCCGTACTCGACGACCGCGCCGGGGTCGCCCAGCCAGTCGGTGACCACCCGGATCGCCTCGGCCATGGTGAACATGCCGTGCGCGATGACGTCGGGCAGGCCGACCTCGACCGCGAACTTCTCGTTCCAGTGGATGGGGTTGAAGTCGCCCGAGGCGCCCGCGTACTGCACGAGTGTGGCGCGGGTCACCGGGAAGGAGCGGGCCGGCAGTTCGGTACCGACCTGGACCTCGTCGAAGCTGATCGCCATCGTGCTACTCCCCCGCCTCGTCGGCGGCCCGGGCCACCAGGGTCATCAATGAGGTGACCACGTGCTCACCGCTGCCGTCCGACACCTCGCCACGCACCGTCAGCACGTCGTTCCCGGCGAGCGACTTGATGGCGTCGATGCTGATCAGGACGGAGAGCCGGTCGCCGGCCCGGACCGGGCGGGTGTAGACGAACTTCTGGTCGCCGTGCACCACCCGGGTGAAGTCCAGCCCGAGCTCCGGGTCCTCGACCACCTGGGCGGCGGCCCGATAGGTGATCAGGAACGGGAAGGTCGGCGGGGCGATCACGTCCGGGTGTCCGAACGACTTGGCCGCCTCCTCGTCCCGGTAGACGGGGTTGTCGTCGCCCACGGCGGCGGCGAATTCGCGGATCTTCTCCCGGCCGACCTCGTAGGGCTCGGTGGGCGGATACGTCCGCCCGATGAAAGCGGGGTCGAGCGGCATGGGCCGACTCCTCCGATGTCCGGTGGATCTGGGGCAGAAAAAACTCCGGGCCGCACCCCTTGGAGGGGGTACGGCCCGGAGTCTATAGACCTGATTCACGCAGGCCCGACGACACCTTTACGGGGTCAGCGGGTCTCGCGGTGCGCGGTGTGCGAGTTGCAGCGGGGGCAGTGCTTCTTCATCTCAAGACGGTCCGGGTCGTTACGCCGGTTCTTCTTGGTGATGTAGTTCCGCTCCTTGCACTCCACGCAGGCCAGCGTGATCTTCGGGCGGACATCGGTGGCAGCCACGGGAGTGCCTTCCTTGGACAATGAATAAGAACACAACAAGAGTAGCCGACCGGGAGATCTCGCTCCCGACCGACTACGCGGGGTAGCGGTGACCGGACTTGAACCGGTGACACAGCGATTATGAGCCGCTTGCTCTACCAGCTGAGCTACACCGCCACGGTGACCTCATGCCGGCCGAAGCTGACAATCCTTCACCAGAGCCCCCATGCGGAATCGAACCGCAGACCTTCTCCTTACCATGGAGACGCTCTACCGACTGAGCTATAGGGGCGAACGAGGAAGAGATTACACGGTTCACGGCCAGAGGTGAAATCCATTGGCCGACCGGAAGATCGCAGGTCGGCGGCTCGCACGCACCACCGATCGACGTCCAGTCGTTCGACCGGCCTGCGAAGCCCCACCCGACACGGCGCAGGCCCGCCTCCCCCCGCCGCGACCCGCCGCGCCTTAGGCTCGACCCCCAGCGATCTTGCCTGCGATCTCGCCTGTCACCAGCCCCTCCCGCCGCTCCGGCGGGGCCGGGGAAAGCGGGAAGGAGTCTGCCGATGGCCGCGGACAGCACACCCGCCGACGGGCCGCACCCCGACCGCGGCCCGGCCGCCAACCCCCTGGGGCACGGCCCCGTCCTGCTGCTCGCCGGAGCCCGGCTCGCCGACGGACGGGTGGCCGACGTCCGCATCAGCGGCGACCGGATCCAGGCCGTCGGCGCGGCCGGCAGCCTCGGCCCGCTGACCGCCCCGCCCGGCGGCCCCACCGCCACCACGGGCGCCCGGATCGACCTGACGGGCTACCTGCTGCTGCCCGCCCCGGCCGAGCCGCACGCCCACTACGACGTCGCCTTCACCACCGCCGTGCCGAAGGGGGCCACCACGGCCCCCGAGACGGCCGCCGCGCTGATCACCCGGGCCACCGAGGCCGCCCTCACCTCGCTCGGCTACGGCGCCACCGCCCAGCGCACCCACGTCCGGATCGGCGACACGTACGGGCTGCGCCGGCTGGAGGCCGTCCTCACGGCCCGCCAGACCCTGCGCGGCCTGGCCGAACTCCAGGCCGTCGCGATGCCCGGGCTGCTCACCGGCCTCGCCGGGGCGGACGGGCGGGCGCAGTTGCGCGAGGCCCTCCGGCTCGGCGCGAACGCGGTCGGCGGCTGCCCCGACCTCGACCCGGACCCGGCGGGCTACGTCCAGGTGCTGCTGGAGGCCGCCCGGGAGGCGGACTGCCCCGTCGACCTGCACACCGACGGCGCCGACCCGGCCGCCCTCGCCCGGCTGGCCGCGGCGCTGGCCCCGCTGCGACCGCGGGTCACCCTCGGCCCGTGCAGCGCGATGGGCCCGGACGGCCCCGGCCTGCTGGCGGCCGCGGGCATCCGGGTGGTCTGCCTGCCGCAGAACGGCTGCTGCACCGGCATCGGGGGCCGCCCGGCCGGCCTGAATCCGGCCCTGGTGGCCGGGTTGGCGAACGCCAGGACGCTGCCCGCCGCCGGCAGCGGCTCCCTGCGCGACCCGGCGAACCCGGCCGGCCGGGCCGACCCGCTGGAGGCCGCCTACCTGCTGTCGGCGGGCGGCGGAATGAGCGTGGAGTCCGCGTACGACGCCGTCGCCAACCAGGCCAGGGCGGTGCTCGGCCTGCCGCCCGTCCGGGTCGAGGCGGGCTTTCCCGCCGAGCTGCTGGCGGTGCGCGGCGACAGTCTCGCGGGCGCCCTGGCCGGCGGCCACAGCCGGCTGGTCGTGCACAGCGGACGGATCGTCAGCAGGACCAGCGCCGTACGGGAGTTCGCCGACGCCGTCACGCTCGCACTGCCCCGCCAGGGCACCCCCGGGTAGTCCGCCCCAGGAGGCCCGCAGCGGACGCCCTGGGGCACCGTCAGACGTTCTCGGGCGCCGGCAGCTTCTCGTGCTCCGAGCGCCCGGCGGGCTCGCCGCGGCGCACCGCGCCCGGGGCCCGGCGGGAGGGGTGGTCGGCCCGGCTGGAGGAGGACAGCTGCCAGGGCACGCTGATCACCATCACACCCGGCGTGAACAGCAGCCGGCTCTTCAGCCACAGCGCCGACTGGTTGTGCAGCAGGTGCTCCCACCAGTGCCCGACCACGTACTCCGGGATGAACACGGCCACGGCGTCCCGCGGGCTGGTGCGCCGGTACTCGCGGACGTACCCGACGACCGGCCTGGTGATCTCCCGGTACGGCGAGTCGAGGACCTTCAGCGGCACCTGGACGTCGAGTTCGTCCCACTGCCCCTTCAGCTCCTCGGTGGCCTCCCGCTCGACCTCGACGGTCAGCGCCTCCAGGGTGTCCGGCCGGAACGCCTGGGCGTAGCCCAGCGCCCGCAGGGTGGGCTTGTGCAGCTTGGAGACCAGCACGATGCCGTGCACCTTGGACGGCCGGACGGACTCGGCCTGCGGGTCGTCGACGGCCAGCTCCGACGCCACGCCGTCGTAGTGCCGGCGGATGCCGCGCATCATCACGAACAGCACGATCGCGGCGACCACGGCCAGCCAGGCGCCCTGGGTGAACTTGGTGAGCAGCACGATCACCAGCACCAGCGCGGTGGTCACCGCCCCGAAGCCGTTGATGATCCGGGAGCGGTGGGCGGCGCGCCGGACGGAGCCGTCGGCCTCGCCGCCCAGGACGGCGTTCCAGTGCCTCACCATGCCGATCTGGGACAGCGTGAAGGAGGTGAAGACGCCCAGGATGTACAGGTGGATCAGGCTGGTGACGTTCGCGCCGTAGAGCCAGAGCAGGCCGCCGGCCACCACGGCGAGGGCGATGATGCCGTTGGAGAAGGCGAGCCGGTCGCCGCGGGTGTGCAGCTGCCGGGGCAGGTAGCGGTGCTCGGCGAGGATCGAGGCGAGCAGCGGGAAGCCGTTGAAGGCGGTGTTCGCGGCCAGGATCAGGACCAGCGCGGTGGCCGCCTGGATCAGGTAGAACAGGACGCTGTGGTCCCCGCCGAAGATGGCGGCGGCCAGCTGGGCGATCACGGTCTGCTGCGGCGCGGTGTGGCAGTCCCCCGGGAACCCGGTGAGCCGGCAGGCGTCGTCGGTGATGTGGATCTTCGAGATGAGCGCCAGCGCGGTGATGCCGACGAACATCACCACGGCCGTGATGCCCATGACCGCCATCGTGGTCGCCGCGTTCTTCGACTTCGGCCGGCGGAAGGCCGGCACGCCGTTGGAGATCGCCTCGACCCCGGTCAGCGCCGTACAGCCGGACGCGAAGGCCCGCAGCGCCAGCATCAGCAGCCCGAGCCCCGCCAGCGTGTCCTTGCCGTCGACCGGGACGATGCCGTAGGCCGCGCTGGAGGCCACCGGGGCGTGCCCGAAGGCGACCCGGACCAGCCCGGTGACCACCATCAGCATGATCCCGCTGATGAACAGGTACGTCGGCGCGGCGAAGGCGTTCCCGGACTCCCGTACGCCGCGGAGGTTCATCGCGGCGAGCAGGGCCACGAACACGACCGCCATCACGACCCGGTAGTCGGCCAGGCTCGGCAGCGCCGAGATGATGTTGTCCACGCCGGACGCCACCGACACCGCGACCGTCATCACGTAGTCGACCAGCAGTGAGGCCGCCACCACCAGGCCCGACTTGGCCCCGAGATTGGTGGACACCACCTCGTAGGAGCCGCCGCCGCTGGGGTACGCGTGGACGACCTGGCGGTAGGACATCACCACGACGGCCATCAGCGCGACGACGCCCGCGGCGACCCACGGGGTCAGGTAGAGGAACGCGGTGCCGCCGACGGTGAGCACCAGCAGGATCTCCTGCGTGGCGTACGCCACCGAGGAGAGCGGGTCGGACGCGAAGATCGGCAGCGCGAGCCGCTTGGGCAGCAGCGTCTCGCCCAGCTCCTCGCTGCGCATGGCCCGGCCGATCACGAGACGCTTGAGCGCCTGGGGGAGGTTGAACACACGGGCGAGCGTATGCGGGCCGGCCCCGTCGGCAACCGGTCCTCCCGGGGTGTCGCGGAGGCGTTCCCGGCCGAGCCCGCCGCTCGTCCTCGCAGGTCATAGCCCTGCCGGCGTAATGGCACTGGTCCATCCGGCGGCGCCGCGGGCCCCCGCCCGGACATCGCCGGGAGGTGCCGGAGCAATCAGTCGTACGGTCCAATCCCGGCGGTTGGCGGGCCTTCCGGCGCACCGCGCCCTGACACGGGCTCACGAGGTCGGGGGCGGGCGGGCCGGACGTCCCGGCGGGTGCCGGTTGGGAAGACGATCAGCTCGTACGGAGGGACTCCGGCGAGCGCGGCGGCGCACCGGGACTGTCTCGGCGGGGAGGCTGACGGGCCCGACCCGCCCCTGACGAAACACTCTGATGCCATAAGGATGTAATTGCAAGTGATGCGCAATAGTGTTGCCCGAGCACGCCGGACCGCCTCCCACCGCACGGACTAGGAGCCCCGCCCCATGGGTCAGTACACCCTCCCCGACCTCGCCTACGACTACTCCGCACTCGAAGCGGCGATGACCGGCGAGATCCTGGAACTGCACCACTCCAAGCACCACGCCGCCTACGTCAAGGGCGCCAACGACACCCTGGAGCAGCTCGCCGAGGCCCGCGAGAAGGAGCAGTTCGGCGGCCTGGTCGGCCTGCAGAAGACGCTCGCCTTCCACCTCTCCGGCCACGTCCTGCACTCGCTCTTCTGGGAGAACCTCTCCCCGGACGGCGGCGACCGCCCCGACGGCGCCCTCGCCGACGCCATCGAGGAGCACCTCGGCGGCTTCGAGTCCTTCAGGAAGCAGCTCACCGCCGCCACCGTCGGCGTCCAGGGCTCCGGCTGGGGCATCCTCTCCTGGGAGCCGCTCGGCCGGCGCCTGATCGTCGAGCAGGTCTACGACCACCACGGCAACGTCGGCCAGGGCACCACTCCGCTGCTCGCCTTCGACGCCTGGGAGCACGCCTACTACCTGCAGTACAAGAACGTCCGCCCCGACTACGTCACCAAGCTCTGGGACGTCGTCAACTGGAACGACGTCTCCGCCCGCTTCACCGCCGCCCAGGGCGCCTGACACCACGGCCGGCGGGGCGTCCACTCCCGGGCGCCCCGCCCCTGCCGCCGCCCCACGCCGGGCCCCTGCGGCGGGCACACGAAAGCGGCCCCTGACTTGCGTTTCCGCAGGTCAGGGGCCGTTCGTTATCCGGTGGCTGGTGTAGGGTTCGAACCTACGTAGGCTATGCCGGCAGATTTACAGTCTGCTCCCTTTGGCCGCTCGGGCAACCAGCCAGGGATTCGTCTCGCGGGGCTCGCCCCGTTCGACTGGGTAAACCTTACCCGATGACCGGGGGTGCTCCGCCACTCCGTTGACCACGCGATGATCAAGCGCCGGGTGCGGCTGTCGGCGGCGACGACGGGGGCTTGCTGGATAGGCTGGGGAGGTGGCCTGCCCGGTGGGGCGGGCCCGTGTCAGTGCAGCCAGAGCATCAAGGAGACCAAGACACCATGGCCGACTCCAGTTTCGACATCGTCTCGAAGGTCGATTGGCAGGAGGTCGACAACGCGATCAACCAGACCTCCCGCGAGATCGCCACCCGCTTCGACTTCAAGAACGTCGGCGGCGAGGTCAAGCGGTCGGGCGAGAAGATCGAGATGAAGGCCAACGGCGAGGAGCGCGTCAAGGCGATCCTGGACGTGCTGAAGGACAAGTTCATCAAGCGCGGCCTGTCCCTGAAGGCGCTGGACGCGGCCGAGCCGCAGCTGTCCGGCAAGGAGTACAAGATCTTCGCGGACATCAAGGAAGGCATCACGCAGGACGATGCCAAGAAGGTCGCGAAGATCATCCGGGACGAGGGCCCCAAGGGCGTGAAGGCCCAGGTGCAGGGTGACGAGCTGCGCGTCAGCTCGAAGAGCCGGGACGACCTGCAGACCATCCAGGCCCTGCTCAAGGGCAAGGACCTGGAGTTCGCGATCCAGTTCGTGAACTACCGCTGACCGCGGACCACCCCTGACGCGCACCGCCGGACGCGGTGCCGCGCACCAACGCCGGAGTCCCGGCCCGAGGCGCCTCGGGCCGGGACTCCGGCGTTGGTGCGCGGCACCGCGTCCGGCGGTGCGCGTCAGGGGTGGTCCGCGGTCAGCGGTAGTTCACGAACTGGATCGCGAACTCCAGGTCCTTGCCCTTGAGCAGGGCCTGGATGGTCTGCAGGTCGTCCCGGCTCTTCGAGCTGACGCGCAGCTCGTCACCCTGCACCTGGGCCTTCACGCCCTTGGGGCCCTCGTCCCGGATGATCTTCGCGACCTTCTTGGCATCGTCCTGCGTGATGCCTTCCTTGATGTCCGCGAAGATCTTGTACTCCTTGCCGGACAGCTGCGGCTCGGCCGCGTCCAGCGCCTTCAGGGACAGGCCGCGCTTGATGAACTTGTCCTTCAGCACGTCCAGGATCGCCTTGACGCGCTCCTCGCCGTTGGCCTTCATCTCGATCTTCTCGCCCGACCGCTTGACCTCGCCGCCGACGTTCTTGAAGTCGAAGCGGGTGGCGATCTCGCGGGAGGTCTGGTTGATCGCGTTGTCGACCTCCTGCCAATCGACCTTCGAGACGATGTCGAAACTGGAGTCGGCCATGGTGTCTTGGTCTCCTTGATGCTCTGGCTGCACTGACACGGGCCCGCCCCACCGGGCAGGCCACCTCCCCAGCCTATCCAGCAAGCCCCCGTCGTCGCCGCCGACAGCCGCACCCGGCGCTTGATCATCGCGTGGTCAACGGAGTGGCGGAGCACCCCCGGTCATCGGGTAAGGTTTACCCAGTCGAACGGGGCGAGCCCCGCGAGACGAATCCCTGGCTGGTTGCCCGAGCGGCCAAAGGGAGCAGACTGTAAATCTGCCGGCATAGCCTACGTAGGTTCGAACCCTACACCAGCCACCGGATAACGAACGGCCCCTGACCTGCGGAAACGCAAGTCAGGGGCCGCTTTCGTGTGCCCGCCGCAGGGGCCCGGCGTGGGGCGGCGGCAGGGGCGGGGCGCCCGGGAGTGGACGCCCCGCCGGCCGTGGTGTCAGGCGCCCTGGGCGGCGGTGAAGCGGGCGGAGACGTCGTTCCAGTTGACGACGTCCCAGAGCTTGGTGACGTAGTCGGGGCGGACGTTCTTGTACTGCAGGTAGTAGGCGTGCTCCCAGGCGTCGAAGGCGAGCAGCGGAGTGGTGCCCTGGCCGACGTTGCCGTGGTGGTCGTAGACCTGCTCGACGATCAGGCGCCGGCCGAGCGGCTCCCAGGAGAGGATGCCCCAGCCGGAGCCCTGGACGCCGACGGTGGCGGCGGTGAGCTGCTTCCTGAAGGACTCGAAGCCGCCGAGGTGCTCCTCGATGGCGTCGGCGAGGGCGCCGTCGGGGCGGTCGCCGCCGTCCGGGGAGAGGTTCTCCCAGAAGAGCGAGTGCAGGACGTGGCCGGAGAGGTGGAAGGCGAGCGTCTTCTGCAGGCCGACCAGGCCGCCGAACTGCTCCTTCTCGCGGGCCTCGGCGAGCTGCTCCAGGGTGTCGTTGGCGCCCTTGACGTAGGCGGCGTGGTGCTTGGAGTGGTGCAGTTCCAGGATCTCGCCGGTCATCGCCGCTTCGAGTGCGGAGTAGTCGTAGGCGAGGTCGGGGAGGGTGTACTGACCCATGGGGCGGGGCTCCTAGTCCGTGCGGTGGGAGGCGGTCCGGCGTGCTCGGGCAACACTATTGCGCATCACTTGCAATTACATCCTTATGGCATCAGAGTGTTTCGTCAGGGGCGGGTCGGGCCCGTCAGCCTCCCCGCCGAGACAGTCCCGGTGCGCCGCCGCGCTCGCCGGAGTCCCTCCGTACGAGCTGATCGTCTTCCCAACCGGCACCCGCCGGGACGTCCGGCCCGCCCGCCCCCGACCTCGTGAGCCCGTGTCAGGGCGCGGTGCGCCGGAAGGCCCGCCAACCGCCGGGATTGGACCGTACGACTGATTGCTCCGGCACCTCCCGGCGATGTCCGGGCGGGGGCCCGCGGCGCCGCCGGATGGACCAGTGCCATTACGCCGGCAGGGCTATGACCTGCGAGGACGAGCGGCGGGCTCGGCCGGGAACGCCTCCGCGACACCCCGGGAGGACCGGTTGCCGACGGGGCCGGCCCGCATACGCTCGCCCGTGTGTTCAACCTCCCCCAGGCGCTCAAGCGTCTCGTGATCGGCCGGGCCATGCGCAGCGAGGAGCTGGGCGAGACGCTGCTGCCCAAGCGGCTCGCGCTGCCGATCTTCGCGTCCGACCCGCTCTCCTCGGTGGCGTACGCCACGCAGGAGATCCTGCTGGTGCTCACCGTCGGCGGCACCGCGTTCCTCTACCTGACCCCGTGGGTCGCCGCGGGCGTCGTCGCGCTGATGGCCGTCGTGGTGATGTCCTACCGCCAGGTCGTCCACGCGTACCCCAGCGGCGGCGGCTCCTACGAGGTGGTGTCCACCAATCTCGGGGCCAAGTCGGGCCTGGTGGTGGCGGCCTCACTGCTGGTCGACTACGTGATGACGGTCGCGGTGTCGGTGGCGTCCGGCGTGGACAACATCATCTCGGCGCTGCCGAGCCTGGCCGACTACCGGGTCGTGATGGCGGTCGTGTTCGTGGCCCTGCTCGCCGCGATGAACCTCCGCGGCGTACGGGAGTCCGGGAACGCCTTCGCCGCGCCGACGTACCTGTTCATCAGCGGGATCATGCTGATGGTGGTCACCGGGCTGGTCCGGGTCGCCTTCGGGCACGCCCCGGTGGCCTCCAGCGCGGCCTACGGCATCGTCCCGGTCGACGGCAAGGACACGCTGGCGGGGCTCGGGCTGCTGATGCTGGCGCTGCGGGCCTTCGCGTCCGGCTGTACGGCGCTGACCGGGGTCGAGGCGATCTCCAACGGCGTGCCGGCCTTCCGCCGGCCGAAGTCGAAGAACGCGGCGACCACGATGGCGGTCATGGGCATCACGGCCGTGGTGATGTTCGTCGGCATCACCGCGCTGGCGCTCATCTCGAAGATCCACATCACCGACGACGCCTGCCGGCTCACCGGGTTCCCGGGGGACTGCCACACCGCGCCGCAGCAGACCGTGATCGCCCAGCTGGCCGCCGCCATCTTCGGCGGGGACCACAGCGTCCTGTTCTACCTGATCCAGGCGGCCACCGCGCTGGTCCTGATCCTGGCCGCGAACACCGCCTTCAACGGCTTCCCGCTGCTCGCCTCGATCCTCGCCGAGCACCGCTACCTGCCCCGGCAGCTGCACACCCGCGGCGACCGGCTCGCCTTCTCCAACGGCATCATCGCCCTCGCCGTGGTGGCCGGCGGCCTGCTCTGGCTCTACGGCGCGAACGTCACCAGCCTGATCCACCTGTACATCCTGGGCGTCTTCACCTCCTTCACGCTGTCCCAGATCGGCATGGTGAGGCACTGGAACGCCGTCCTGGGCGGCGAGGCCGACGGCTCCGTCCGGCGCGCCGCCCACCGCTCCCGGATCATCAACGGCTTCGGGGCGGTGACCACCGCGCTGGTGCTGGTGATCGTGCTGCTCACCAAGTTCACCCAGGGCGCCTGGCTGGCCGTGGTCGCCGCGATCGTGCTGTTCGTGATGATGCGCGGCATCCGCCGGCACTACGACGGCGTGGCGTCGGAGCTGGCCGTCGACGACCCGCAGGCCGAGTCCGTCCGGCCGTCCAAGGTGCACGGCATCGTGCTGGTCTCCAAGCTGCACAAGCCCACCCTGCGGGCGCTGGGCTACGCCCAGGCGTTCCGGCCGGACACCCTGGAGGCGCTGACCGTCGAGGTCGAGCGGGAGGCCACCGAGGAGCTGAAGGGGCAGTGGGACGAACTCGACGTCCAGGTGCCGCTGAAGGTCCTCGACTCGCCGTACCGGGAGATCACCAGGCCGGTCGTCGGGTACGTCCGCGAGTACCGGCGCACCAGCCCGCGGGACGCCGTGGCCGTGTTCATCCCGGAGTACGTGGTCGGGCACTGGTGGGAGCACCTGCTGCACAACCAGTCGGCGCTGTGGCTGAAGAGCCGGCTGCTGTTCACGCCGGGTGTGATGGTGATCAGCGTGCCCTGGCAGCTGTCCTCCTCCAGCCGGGCCGACCACCCCTCCCGCCGGGCCCCGGGCGCGGTGCGCCGCGGCGAGCCCGCCGGGCGCTCGGAGCACGAGAAGCTGCCGGCGCCCGAGAACGTCTGACGGTGCCCCAGGGCGTCCGCTGCGGGCCTCCTGGGGCGGACTACCCGGGGGTGCCCTGGCGGGGCAGTGCGAGCGTGACGGCGTCGGCGAACTCCCGTACGGCGCTGGTCCTGCTGACGATCCGTCCGCTGTGCACGACCAGCCGGCTGTGGCCGCCGGCCAGGGCGCCCGCGAGACTGTCGCCGCGCACCGCCAGCAGCTCGGCGGGAAAGCCCGCCTCGACCCGGACGGGCGGCAGGCCGAGCACCGCCCTGGCCTGGTTGGCGACGGCGTCGTACGCGGACTCCACGCTCATTCCGCCGCCCGCCGACAGCAGGTAGGCGGCCTCCAGCGGGTCGGCCCGGCCGGCCGGGTTCGCCGGGTCGCGCAGGGAGCCGCTGCCGGCGGCGGGCAGCGTCCTGGCGTTCGCCAACCCGGCCACCAGGGCCGGATTCAGGCCGGCCGGGCGGCCCCCGATGCCGGTGCAGCAGCCGTTCTGCGGCAGGCAGACCACCCGGATGCCCGCGGCCGCCAGCAGGCCGGGGCCGTCCGGGCCCATCGCGCTGCACGGGCCGAGGGTGACCCGCGGTCGCAGCGGGGCCAGCGCCGCGGCCAGCCGGGCGAGGGCGGCCGGGTCGGCGCCGTCGGTGTGCAGGTCGACGGGGCAGTCCGCCTCCCGGGCGGCCTCCAGCAGCACCTGGACGTAGCCCGCCGGGTCCGGGTCGAGGTCGGGGCAGCCGCCGACCGCGTTCGCGCCGAGCCGGAGGGCCTCGCGCAACTGCGCCCGCCCGTCCGCCCCGGCGAGGCCGGTGAGCAGCCCGGGCATCGCGACGGCCTGGAGTTCGGCCAGGCCGCGCAGGGTCTGGCGGGCCGTGAGGACGGCCTCCAGCCGGCGCAGCCCGTACGTGTCGCCGATCCGGACGTGGGTGCGCTGGGCGGTGGCGCCGTAGCCGAGCGAGGTGAGGGCGGCCTCGGTGGCCCGGGTGATCAGCGCGGCGGCCGTCTCGGGGGCCGTGGTGGCCCCCTTCGGCACGGCGGTGGTGAAGGCGACGTCGTAGTGGGCGTGCGGCTCGGCCGGGGCGGGCAGCAGCAGGTAGCCCGTCAGGTCGATCCGGGCGCCCGTGGTGGCGGTGGGGCCGCCGGGCGGGGCGGTCAGCGGGCCGAGGCTGCCGGCCGCGCCGACGGCCTGGATCCGGTCGCCGCTGATGCGGACGTCGGCCACCCGTCCGTCGGCGAGCCGGGCTCCGGCGAGCAGCAGGACGGGGCCGTGCCCCAGGGGGTTGGCGGCCGGGCCGCGGTCGGGGTGCGGCCCGTCGGCGGGTGTGCTGTCCGCGGCCATCGGCAGACTCCTTCCCGCTTTCCCCGGCCCCGCCGGAGCGGCGGGAGGGGCTGGTGACAGGCGAGATCGCAGGCAAGATCGCTGGGGGTCGAGCCTAAGGCGCGGCGGGTCGCGGCGGGGGGAGGCGGGCCTGCGCCGTGTCGGGTGGGGCTTCGCAGGCCGGTCGAACGACTGGACGTCGATCGGTGGTGCGTGCGAGCCGCCGACCTGCGATCTTCCGGTCGGCCAATGGATTTCACCTCTGGCCGTGAACCGTGTAATCTCTTCCTCGTTCGCCCCTATAGCTCAGTCGGTAGAGCGTCTCCATGGTAAGGAGAAGGTCTGCGGTTCGATTCCGCATGGGGGCTCTGGTGAAGGATTGTCAGCTTCGGCCGGCATGAGGTCACCGTGGCGGTGTAGCTCAGCTGGTAGAGCAAGCGGCTCATAATCGCTGTGTCACCGGTTCAAGTCCGGTCACCGCTACCCCGCGTAGTCGGTCGGGAGCGAGATCTCCCGGTCGGCTACTCTTGTTGTGTTCTTATTCATTGTCCAAGGAAGGCACTCCCGTGGCTGCCACCGATGTCCGCCCGAAGATCACGCTGGCCTGCGTGGAGTGCAAGGAGCGGAACTACATCACCAAGAAGAACCGGCGTAACGACCCGGACCGTCTTGAGATGAAGAAGCACTGCCCCCGCTGCAACTCGCACACCGCGCACCGCGAGACCCGCTGACCCCGTAAAGGTGTCGTCGGGCCTGCGTGAATCAGGTCTATAGACTCCGGGCCGTACCCCCTCCAAGGGGTGCGGCCCGGAGTTTTTTCTGCCCCAGATCCACCGGACATCGGAGGAGTCGGCCCATGCCGCTCGACCCCGCTTTCATCGGGCGGACGTATCCGCCCACCGAGCCCTACGAGGTCGGCCGGGAGAAGATCCGCGAATTCGCCGCCGCCGTGGGCGACGACAACCCCGTCTACCGGGACGAGGAGGCGGCCAAGTCGTTCGGACACCCGGACGTGATCGCCCCGCCGACCTTCCCGTTCCTGATCACCTATCGGGCCGCCGCCCAGGTGGTCGAGGACCCGGAGCTCGGGCTGGACTTCACCCGGGTGGTGCACGGCGACCAGAAGTTCGTCTACACCCGCCCGGTCCGGGCCGGCGACCGGCTCTCCGTCCTGATCAGCATCGACGCCATCAAGTCGCTCGCCGGGAACGACGTGCTGACGGTGCGTGGCGAGGTGTCGGACGGCAGCGGTGAGCACGTGGTCACCTCATTGATGACCCTGGTGGCCCGGGCCGCCGACGAGGCGGGGGAGTAGCACGATGGCGATCAGCTTCGACGAGGTCCAGGTCGGTACCGAACTGCCGGCCCGCTCCTTCCCGGTGACCCGCGCCACACTCGTGCAGTACGCGGGCGCCTCGGGCGACTTCAACCCCATCCACTGGAACGAGAAGTTCGCGGTCGAGGTCGGCCTGCCCGACGTCATCGCGCACGGCATGTTCACCATGGCCGAGGCGATCCGGGTGGTCACCGACTGGCTGGGCGACCCCGGCGCGGTCGTCGAGTACGGCGTGCGCTTCACCCGGCCCGTGCCCGTCCCCAACGACGGGGCCGGCGCCGTGATCGAGGTCACCGGCAAGGTGGCGGCCCTGCTGGAGGACCGCAAGGTCCGGGTCGACCTGGTGGCGACCTCCGGCGGCCAGAAGGTGCTGGGGATGTCCCGCGCGGTCGTCCAGCTGGCCTGACGGGTCCGCAGACAGCAGACACGGGCGGGGCCCGGGGCGAACGCCCCGGGCTCCTTTCGGTTCCGCCTTCCGGGGCACGCC
>NZ_JBHUWW010000176.1:0-14492 GCF_042669755.1 Kitasatospora sp. NPDC057223
GACCGGGGGGACGCGCGGCCGGGGCCGGGGGAACGCCGAAAAGCCCGGCGGGCCGGGTGGGCCTTGCCGGGCGCCGGTCCGCGCGTGCCCGAGGGCGGGGCGGCCGGTCAGAAGCGGCTCAGTGGCAGCTCAGAAGCTGGTCGGGTCCGTGGGTTCGACGGTCTCGACGGGCTCGGGAGTCTCTGCGACGGGGGGAGCGGTGCGACAGGTGAAGCCGAGTCGCTCCATGGCGCGGTAGACCTCGGCGGCGCTGAAGTCCCGGCGGTCCTGGCGGGTGATGATCGCACCCACCTGCT
Organism: Kitasatospora sp. NPDC057223; assembly: GCF_042669755.1. Lineage (NCBI taxonomy): Bacteria > Bacillati > Actinomycetota > Actinomycetes > Kitasatosporales > Streptomycetaceae > Kitasatospora > Kitasatospora sp. NPDC057223. The sequence continues at coordinate 297 of NZ_JBHUWW010000176.1, forward strand.
TGACGGGGTACCAGCGGCGTCCGATCCGGACGGCCTCGGCCAGGGCGGGTTCCGGCTTGATCCCGGCCATGGCCTTCTCCACCTCGTTCGCCTCCAGGTAGAACGAGCGGCCGGCGATGGTGGAGCGCATGTTGCCTCACGGGTGTGGGATGGGGGAGCGAGTGGTCCTCTGAGTCGAGAGTCGCACATCCGGGCCCGGTGGCGCGAGGCCTGAATTTTCTGGTGTCCCCCTGCCGTGGCCCCGTCACGGCGTGCTAGGGTCGATACCAGTTGCAGTTTTGGTTCCCATGAACTTATGTGTGCGCCTGCTGGTTTCGACCTGGGGCGCACTTTTTGTTTTCTGCCCGGATGTTTTCCGGATGGGGCGATCAGAGCGACGACATTGTGGTCCGCGAGGTGTGGATCGCTGGTTCTGCCCCAAAGGAGAATGAATATGGCTACCGGTACCGTGAAGTGGTTCAACGCCGAAAAGGGTTTCGGCTTCATCGAGCAGGACGGCGGCGGCGCCGACGTCTTCGCCCACTACTCCAACATCAGCGCCCAGGGCTTCCGCGAGCTCGTCGAGGGCCAGAAGGTGGAGTTCGACGTCACGCAGGGCCAGAAGGGCCCGCAGGCCGAGAACATCACCGTCATCTGATGGTTGTGCCGAAGTACGCGGCCTGAGCCGCACCCCGTGGGGCCCGCAGACTCGTCTGCGGGCCCCACGGGCGTTTTCGGCCGGGGCGGGTTCCGCTACCTCCCGGCGGCCGCCACCGGCCGGTCGCGCAGCACCCAGGCGGCCGGCAGCGCCGCACAGGGCAGCGCGATCACCGCGGCGGCCAGCACCACCGCGCCGATCGTGCCCCACGGCACGACGACCGGGGCGGCCACCCCCAGCAGCGCCAGCGCCGCGTGCATCCCGGCCAGGTTGACCCCCGTCACGGCGCAGCCCAGCACGGCGGCGGTCAGCACCACCAGCAGCGACTCGGCGCTCACCAGCCCGACCACCTGCCCGCGCGTCGCCCCGGCGAGGCGCAGCAGGGCCAGCTCCCGGCGGCGGTCGCCGGTGGACATCACCAGGGTGTTGGCGAGCGCGATGCCCGTGTACGTCAGAGCCAGGCCCAGCACCAGTGCGCTGCGCACCCGGGCCGTCCGGTTGCCGACCGGGTAGGCGCTCGCCAGCCAGGCGTCCCCGGTCAGCACCGTCGCGCCGTACTCCCCTGCCGCGCCGCGCAGGCCCCGCTCGGCGCCGGCCCGGTCGGCGCCGGGCCGCAGCCGGACGTCGACCCGGTCCACCCGCGCGCCCGGGGCGTTGAGCGGCGTGACGTACAGGCCGTTGTCGCCGGTGCCGTCCCGCAGGACGGCGACGATCGTGAGCGCCACCCGGCTGCCGTCCGGGCGGACGACCTCCACCCGCTGCCCGACCGTGTGCTGCTCCCACTCCTCGGCCAGGACGACGCCGTCGTCGTCGAGGCGGGCCACCGATCCCGTGATCACCGGCAGCCGGGAGACGGCGGCCAGCCCGGCCGGGTCGGCCGCCCGGGCCTCGGAGCGGACCACGGTGCCGTCCGGCTCCACCACCGAGAGCGTGGTGGCGGCCGTCGGCGACACCACCACCCCGGGTACGCCGCGCAGCGCGTCCAGCAGGCCGGTACCCGCTGCCGCCGGGCCGGGCAGCACGACGTAGTCGGCGGCGCTCCGCGCCCTCGCCTCGGCCGCCTTCGCCGCGCCCACCGTCTGGAGTGCGCCCGCCAGGGTGCCCGCCATCGCCACCGAGACCAGCACCGGCGCCGCGACCGCGCCCGTCCGCCGCAGGCCCGTCAGCGCACTCTCCCGCACCAGCCGTCCGGCGTACGGCGTCCAGCGGGCCGGCAGCCAGGCCAGCGCGCGCAGCAGTGGCGGCGTCAGCACGGGGGCGAGCAGGGCGCAGGCGCTGACCAGCACCATCGGCTGGGTGGTGTACGTCTTGCGGTGCAGCAGGCTCACCGGGTCGGTGGCGAGCGTCGTCACCACCAGGGCGGCGGCCGTGAGCAGCAGTCCCAGGCCCCAGAACCACCGCCCGGCGGTCATCACGCCGGTGTCGACGTCGGCCTCGCGCAGTGCGTCCAGCGGGCCGGTGCGGCCGGCCCGCCGGGCCGAGGCGCCGGCCGCGGACACGGCCACCAGCAGGCCGGTCCAGAAGGCCGCGTGCAGCGGCCAGGCCGCCGTGCCGGTGGTGAAGCCGGGCGGCGCCATCCCGAGGCCGACCAGCCACCGGGCGAACAGCGGTGCGCCCGCCCGGCCCGCCGCGCATCCCGCGGCGGCGGCGACCACGCCCAGCAGCAGGGCCTCCGTCAGCACGCCGCGCCGCAACTGCCCGGGCGTCGCGCCGGACAACCGCAACAGGCCCAGCTCCCGCCGCCGTCGGGCGATCAGGTAGGAGAAGGTGGACGCCACCACGAACGAGGCCATGAAGGCGCTGACCCCGCCCGCCGTACCGAGCACGGCGTACAGCGCGACGGCGTCCTGGCCTGGTGGCAGGGCGCCCGCGCCGGCCAGTCCGAGCGTCATCGCCGCCATCATGGCGACGCCGAGCGCCAGTGCGGTGAACGCGCCGATCAGCGACGGCCACCGGGCCGCCATCGACCTCAGCGCGAGCCTCGTCGTCCTCGTCATCCTCATGGCCTCCAGCCAACTGCCCGCGGCCGCCCGGCACAGCAGCCCCCGGCCCACTCCCGGAGGTGGGGCAGGCCCTACCGCGCCGGCCGCGCCAGGCCGCCTAGGGTTGCCTGCGCAAAGCCGCGGTCCACGGAGAAGGTCCACGGAGAAGGTCCATGGAGGGGGAGGGGAGCCGCATGACGTCGGGCAACGCCTGGCAGGCCCTGCGCCGCCCGGGCCTGCTGCGCTCCGCCTGGCCCTGGCGGTCGGCCGGGTACCTGCTGCTGAGCGGCCTGGCCGGGCTGCTGGCGGGCATCGGTCTGCTGGTCTGCGTGACTGTCGCCGGGGTGCTGGCCGTCGTCCTGGTGGGGCTGCCGCTGCTGGCCGCGCTCGCGCTGGCCGGGGTGCCGTTCGCCGCCCTGGAGCGACGGCTGCTGCGGCTCGTCGACGAGGCGCCGGTCGCCGACCCGCACCGGGCGCCCGACCGCCCCGGCCTGGCCGTCTGGCTGCGACTGCGCTACCGGGAGCGGGCGACCTGGCGCGAGCTCGGGTACACGGCGCTCGCGGCCTTCGTGCTGTGGCCGGTCGACCTGGTGGCCGTCGGCTTCGTCGTGGTGGTCCCCGGCCAGTTGCTGGCCTCGCCGGCGCTGCTCGCCCTGGACGGCGAGCAGGTCAACGTCCTGAAGGTCTGGCAGGTCCACTCGCCGGCCGTGACGGTCGCTCTGGCGCTCGCCGGGGCGGTGCTGCTCGCCGCGCTGGCGTACCCGCTGACGGCGCTGGCGGCCGGCCGGGCCGCGCTCGCCCGGCTGCTGGTCGAGCCGACCGGGAGCGAGCTGCGGATCGGTGAACTGGTCAGCTCCCGGGCCCGGTTGGTGGACGCCTTCGAGGCGGAGCGGCGGCGGATCGAACGCGACCTGCACGACGGCGCGCAGCAGCGGCTGGTCGCGCTGTCGATGAGCCTCGGCCTGGCCCGGCTGGACGCCCCGGCGGGCGGGCCGCTGGCCGGCCGGCTCGCCGACGCGCACCGCGAGGCCGGTGAAGTCCTGCGGGAGCTGAGGGAGTTGATCAACGGGATCCATCCGCAGGTGCTCGCCGACCGGGGCCTGCCGGATGCCTGCGCCGACCTGGCCGACCGGTCCGCCGTACCGGCGGAGGTGGCCTTCGACCTCCCCGGGCGGCTCCCGGCGGCGGTCGAGTCGGCCTGCTGGTTCGCGGTCTCCGAGGCGCTGGCCAACACCGCCAAGCACAGCGGGGCCCGCCGGGCCCGGGTCACCGGGCGGCACGCCGGCGGCCGGCTGGCGGTCGAGGTGTGGGACGACGGCGCGGGCGGCGCCGATCCGGCGGCGGGCAGCGGACTCACCGGGCTGGCCGACCGGGTGGCGGTGGTGGACGGCACACTGACGGTGAGCAGCCCGCCCGGCGGCCCGACCCTGATACGGCTGGAGATCCCTTGCACGCCACTGACGCCGTGACCCCCGACGCCGTCGTTCCCGCCGGCGGCCTGCGGGTCGTCCTCGCCGAGGACGGTGTGCTGCTCCGCGAGGGGCTGGTCGGCCTGCTGGCCCGGTTCGGGCACCGGGTGGTGGCCGCCGTCGGCGATGCCGAGGCCCTGCGGGCGGCCGTCGGCGAGCACCACCCGGACATCGTCGTCACGGACGTCCGGATGCCGCCGGGCCAGAGCGACGAGGGCCTGCGGGCCGCCGTCGCCCTGCGGTCCGGGCAGCCGGGGCTGCCGGTGCTCGTGCTCAGCCAGTACGTCCAACGCTCCTACGCCGCCGACCTGTTGGACTCCGGGGACGGCTCAGGTGTCGGCTACCTGCTGAAGGACCGGATCGGCCAGGTCGAGGACTTCCTCGAAGCGCTCGCCACCGTGGCGGCCGGCGGCACCGTCGTCGACCCCGAGGTGGTGCGCCAACTGCTGCGCCGCCGCCGGGACCCACTGGAGCGGCTCACCCCGCGCGAGCGCGAGGTGCTGGCCCTGATGGCCGAGGGGCGGTCCAACGCCTCGATCTGCCGCGCCCTGGTGGTCTCGGACGCGGCGGTGGGCAAGCACATCGGCAACATCCTGATGAAGCTCGACCTGCCGCCCGCCGAGGAGACCCACCGCCGGGTGCTGGCGGTGCTGGAGTACCTGCGCGGCTGACCGCCCGTCCGCAGGCTGCTACCCGACCGCTTCGCGCAGCCTGCGGAACTCCTGGGCCAGCGCGTCGAGCGTGTAGTGCGCGTTCAGGCCGCTCGGGTTGGGCAGCACCCACACCTCGGTGTCGCCGAGTCCCTCCGGCTGCCGGCCGACCACCGCGCGCGGCCTGCCGAAGCCCGTCCGGTACGCGCCGATGCCGAGCACGGCGAGGGCGCGCGGCCGCAGCCGGGCGACCCGCTCGCGCAGGGCCGCGCCGCCCTCGCGCAGCTCGTCCCGGGTGAGCTCGTCGGCCTTCGCCGTGGTGCGGGGGGCGACGTTGGTGATGCCGAGGCCGAGGTCGAGCAGCTGCTCCTGCTCCTCGGGGCGCAGTTGGCGCGGGGTGAAGCCGGAGCGGTGCAGGGCGGGCCAGAACCGGTTGCCGGGGCGGGCGAAGTGGTGGCCGGTGGCGCCGGACCACAGGCCGGGGTTGATGCCGCAGAAGAGCACCCGCAGGCCGGGTGCGGCGATGTCGGGGATGGTGGCGTCCTGGGCGGCGGCGAGCTGTTCGGCGGTGGGCCTGACGGCCTTGGCGGCCTTGGCGGGTGTCTGCACCCGTCCAGTCTGCCGCCCGCGCCGGCCAGGGCGCGCCCGCCAGGGTGGGGGCGGGGCGAGGCCGGGCGGGGTCAGGGCCGGACGGCGGGCCCGGCCGCCCGCAGCCTGAGCCGCTTCGCCCGCCGGGCCCGCAGGAAGCGGCACAGGCCGTACCAGATGCCGATCGCGTACGCCCAGCCGACCAGGATGTCGATGATGAAGTGCTCGGCGCCGTAGACCAGGATGAACGCCATCGCGAGGGGGTAGGCGGCGAGCAGCACCCGGACGGGCCGGCTCGCGCCCGCCCAGAAGAACACCGCCAGCAGCATCGGGTAGGCGGCGTGCAGCGAGGGCATCGCGGCCACGTCGTTGGCGAACTGGCTGCCGTTCTCGAAGATCGACCCGGCCCGCGGCATCCCGCTGGAGTTCAGCAGGTCCTGCACGACCCGGGTGACCGCGGGCATGTCGCCGTGCTGGGCGGTCAGCCACGGCGGGTCGGCGGGGTACAGCACGTACGTCAGGAAGCCCAGGTAGGTCAGCAGGACGTAGGCCGCCAGCAGGCGCCGGAACCGGGAGTGGTTCCGGCGCCAGAGCACCGCGAGCGCCACGAAGATCACGAAGAAGTGCGACATGTAGACCGCGACACCGGCGTAGTCGTACCACTGCGGGCGGCCGGGGTGGTGCAGCCAGTGCTGCAGCCGCACCGTCCAGGTCTCACCGCCGCCGAGGAAGGTGTCGATGGACAGCTGCGGCTCGAACCGCACCGGCCACGGAGTGTGAGCACCGTAGCCGCGCAGCAGCGAGTACGCCCAGACGACGGCCATCACCGGCACCCAGTCGCGCAGCACCAGCAACGAGCCGCGCACGCCGCGGCCGCTGTGCACGGCCGCCGCCACCAGCGCGCCGATCAGACAGCAGAACACCACGTCGTTGGCGTACGGCAGCCCGTTCCGGTCGACGTACCAGGCGAGTGTGCCCAGGTAGACCGGCCAGGCCAGTAGCCGCAGCCGCGCCGCGCCGCGCCGGACGCGCTGCGCCCTCTCGGTCTTCTTGTCGGGCGCTGCGGGGCGGAGCAAGTCGGTCATACGGGGTGAAGTTATCAACGGTTTCTTGGAGATTTCTTGGGATCGCGGGCGAAGTCACCCAGGAAGCCGTCAGGATTCCCTCAGGTGACGCACTGTAGTTCGTGCGGAGTGTTGTTGAAGCGCCGCCCGCCCTGCTCCGTCACGGTGACGATGTCCTCGATCCGCACGCCGAACCGTCCGGGCAGGTAGATGCCGGGTTCGATGGAGAAGCACATTCCGGGGACGAGTGGCTGTAGTTCGCCCTCGACCATGTACGGCGGTTCATGGGTGGTGATGCCGATGCCGTGCCCGGTGCGGTGGATGAAGTACTCGCCGTAGCCGGCCTCGGTGATGACCCGCCGGGCCATCCGGTCGATCTCCTGGCACGTCACCCCCGGCCGGACGGCCTCGAACGCGAGCTGCTGCGCCCGGCGGACGACGTCGTGCACCTTCTGCACCTCGGCCGGCACCTCCGCGCCGACGTGCACCGTCCGGGTGGTGTCGGAGCCGTAGCCGTCCTTCAGCCCGCCGAAGTCGAGCACCACCGTGTCGCCCGTACCGATGACCCGGTCGCCCGCCTCGTGGTGCGGGTTGGCGCCGTTGGGGCCGGAGCCGACCACCGTGAAGTCGACCTGGCTGTGGCCGTACTGGATCAGCAGCGCGCTGAGGTCGGCTGCCACGTCGCTCTCCCGGCGGCCGGCGAACCGGACCTCCAGGATCCGCCGGTACGCGGCGTCGGCGGCGCCGCCGGCGGCGGCCAGGCGCTCCAGTTCGTCGGTGTCCTTGACGGCGCGCAGCATCGGCAGCGCGGTGGTGAGCGAGGTGTACGCGCTGCGGGGGAGGGCGGTCTGCAGCCCGAGCAGGTGCATCGCCCAGGCCGAGTCGGAGATCCCGTACCGCCCGGCCGGGTCCAGCAGCGGCAGGGCGGTCACGTACGGGTCGTCGCCGTCGGACCAGTCGAGCAGCCGCAGGCCGGCGGCGCCCGGTGCCTTCTCGGCGTCCGGCCGCTCCAGCTTCGGCACCACCAGGGCCGGTCCGCGGCCGGCGGTGAGCACCAGGGCCGTCAGCCGTTCGGTGATCGCGGTGGGCCGGTAGCCGGTCAGGTACTCCAGGTCGGGGCCGGGCGCGATGACCAGCCCGGCCAGGCCGGCGGCGGACGCGGCGTCGGTCGCGCGGGTCATCCGCGCCGTGTAGTCCTCGGTGGTGAACGGTCGGGGCATCGGTGTCCCGCCTTCCTGGGGGCCCGTCACGAGCGGGCCGCCTTGGCGTAGTTCTGCAGGAACAGGGCCTCGACGTGGGCCATGTGCTCGATCTCGCTCGGCTCCACGCTCTCGTTGGGGGCGTGGATCAGGCAACGCGGTTCCTCGACGCCCATCAGGATGATCTCGGCGGTGGGGAACGTCTGGGCGAGGACGTTGCACAGCGGGATGGAGCCGCCCTGCCCCAGGAAGGACATCGGCTTGCCGTAGACCTCCCGCATCGCCCGGTCGAGCGCGCCGTACGCCGGCCCGCCGGTGGCGGCCTCGAACGGCGAGCCGGTGCTCTCCGGCTCGACCCCGACCTTGACGCCCCAGGGTGCGGCGGCGGTCAGGTGGGCCGTCAGCGCGTCCCGGGCGGCGACCGCGTCGGTGCCCGGCGGCACCCGCAGGCTGACCCGGGCGCGGGCGGTGCCCGGGATGGCGGCGGCCGAGCCGACCACCGGGGCGCAGTCGATGCCGAGCACGGTGACGGCGGGCCGGGCCCAGAGCCGGTCCGCGACCGTCCCCGTGCCGGTCAGCCCCACGCCGTCCAGCACGCCCGCGTCGGTGCGGAACTGCTGCTCGTCGTAGCCGACGCCCGTCCAGCTGCCGTCGCAGTCCAGGCCGTCGATCCGGGTGCCGCCGTGCTCGTCGCGCAGCGAGTCGAGGATGCGGATCAGCGCCGCCAGCGCGTCGGGCGCCGGGCCGCCGAACATGCCGGAGTGCATGTCGCCCTCCAGCGCCCGGACGGTGACCACGACGTTGGCCAGGCCCCGCAGGGTGGTGGTGGCGGTCGGGACGCCCACGGCCGCGTTGCCCGTGTCGCAGACCAGCAGCGCGTCCGCGTGCAGCTCCCCGGCGTGCGGCGGCACGTACTGCTCCAGGCCGCCGGTGCCCTGCTCCTCGGAGCCCTCGGCGACGAACTTCAGCCCGACCGGGATGTCGTCGCCGAGCGCCCGCAGCGCGGTGAGGTGCATGACGATGTTGCCCTTGCAGTCGGCCGTGCCGCGCCCGTACCAGCGCCCGTCGCGCTCGGTCAGCTCGAACGGCGGGGACGTCCAGGCGGCGTCGTCCAGCGGCGGCTGCACGTCGTAGTGGCAGTAGAGCAGCACCGTCGGCGCGCCGGGAGGCGGCGGGCGGTGCCCGATCACCGCGTGGCTGCCGTCCGGGGTCTCCTCCAGGTGGACGTCGTGCAGGCCGGCCGCCGTGAACGCCTCGGCGACCCACTCGGCCGCCTCCCGGCAGTGCTCCGGCGGGTACTGCCTGGGGTCGGCGACGGAGGGGATGGCGACCAGTTCGGCGAGGTCGCTCTTGGCCCGGGGCATCAGCGCGGCGATGCGCCGGGCCAGGTCGTCGGTCATGCGTACTCCTTGGGGCGAGAGGCTCGGGGTGCCGGGCGGTGGCCCGGCACCCCGGGCGGCGGATCAGTCCCGGACGGTGTCCTGCAGCTTGAGGTCGTCGATCTTGTCCTCGATCGCGTCCAGCTTCTCCGGGCAGTAGACCGACAGCACGATGGCCTCGCCGAGGACGACCTGGCGGTCCGAGAGCACCGGCCGCTGGCCGGGGCCGGCCGCGCCGTTGGACATCCCGTACTTCCACTGCGCCTGGACGAGCGCGTCGGACGGGTCCTGGCAGACGGCGCCGCCGTCGCTGCCCAGGGTGTGCACGATCTGCTGCTGGGACGGCACGGGGTAGCCGGCCGCCCGGAGCGTGTCGGAGAGCTGCGAGGCCTTGCGGTTCGCCTCGTTGGTCTCGTGCAGCTGGGTGAACGACAGCAGGCCGATCACCACCATGGCGACCAGCACGACGATCGAGCCGATGTAGATCCAGCGGTGCTCGGAGGCCATCAGGCCGCGCTTCGCGCCGCCTTCGGGCCCGTCGTCCCCGGGGGTGCCCGTGCCCGTGGCGGTGCTCATGCGGCGACTCCCTCGGTGGCGTTCTCCTCGGGCATGCGCCAGCTGGGCTTGCGCAGCCGCAGGAAGAGGTACGGGATGACCACGCCGAGCAGCAGCAGCCCGCCGCCGACGATGGCGATGTAGACCCACACGCTGCCGTTGCCGAACTGCGAGGACGGTACGAAGCCGATCACCATGGCGGCGGCGGAGGCCACGAATCCGGTCACGCAGGTCAGGACGAGGGCCGGGGCCCGGTAACCGCGCGGGTGGTCCGGCTGGGTGCGGCGCAGCCGGATCGCGGCGACGAACATCAGCAGGTAGACGATCAGGTACACCTGCGTGGTGATCACCGAGAAGATCCAGTAGGCGCTGGAGACGTTCGGCAGGAACGCGTAGGCCAGCGCGATGACCGTGGTCACCACGCCCTGGGTGACCAGGATGTTCTGCTGGATCCCCTGCTTGTTGAGCTTCTGCAGGAACGGTGGCAGGTAGCCCTCCTGGCGGGAGATCAGCAGCAGGCCCTTGGACGGGCCGGCCAGCCAGGTGAGCATCCCGCCGAGCGAGGCGGCGACCAGCGCGACCGCGATGACCGGCGTCAGCCAGCCGATGTGGAAGTACTGGAAGAAGGAGTCGAACGCCTGCATCACGCCGGCCGTCAGGCTCAGCTGGCTGGACGGCACCACCCAGCTGATCGCCAGCGCGGGCAGGATGAAGATCAGCAGCACCATGCCGGACGCCGTGAACATCGACCGGGGGAACTCCTTGGCCGGGTTGCGCAGCGAGGAGACGTGCACCGCGTTCATCTCCATGCCGGAGTAGCTGAGGAAGTTGTTGACGATCAGGACGAGACTCGCCAGGCCCGTCCACTCCGGGAGCAGGTTGCTCGCGGTCATCGGCGCGGCCGACGGGTTGCCCTGGCCGAGGAAGACCATGCCCAGCACGACCAGCAGCACACCCGGGACCAGCGTGCCGATGACCAGGCCCCAGGAGGAGAGGCCGGCCACCGCGTTCGTGCCGCGCGAGGAGATCCACACCCCGGACCAGTACAGCACCATGATCACGATCGCGGTGTAGGGACCGTTGCTGGCCAGTGAGGGATCCACGACGTACGCGATGGTCGACGCGACGTAGGCGAGCAGGCTGGGGTAGTAGAAGATCGTCATCGCGAACTGGCACCACACCGCGAGGAAGCCGAGCGGCTTGGAGAGCCCCTCCGACACCCAGCGGTAGACCCCGCCCTCCCAGCCGGAGGCCAGCTCCGCCGAGACCAGCGCCGTCGGCAGCAGGAAGACGATCGCCGGGACGACGTAGAGGAAGACCGCCGCCAGCCCGTACACGGCCATCGTCGGGGCGGAGCGCAGACTCGCGACCGAACTGGTCGTCATCAGGGCCAGCGTGATCCAGGACATCTTGGGCGCGTTGGCGATGGCCCTGGCCGCCATCGACCCCGTGCGCTTCGTCGACGCCGGGCTGTCCCGACTGTCCGACGGCACGTCCATGGCACTCATCAGGCCTCCTCGACCGCGGCCCGCGCAGGCCGCACAGGGCCAGTTCACCCGTGTGCCCACTGCCCCGCATGCCGCATGCGTCCGTACGGGTGACCGAGTGTCAGGGGCCGCGGGCCGGACGGCGCGGGGTGCGCGCCCCTCAGAGCGGCCAGACGGCCCGGCGCAGCGTCCGGTCGAAGGTCGCCGGCAGCAGCGCGAGGGCGAGCAGTCCGGCCATCACGGCCAGCGCCGCGCCGGGCGCCACGTGGTCGAGCAGGACGCCGCTGCCGACCAGCCCGGCCGGCATGCCGAGGGTGAACAGGGTCATGGTCGCCGCGATCACCCGCCCCCGCAGCTCCTCGCCGACCTGCTGGAACACCAGCAGGTCGATCATCACGCGCAGCGCCGGCACGCCCAGCCCCATCGCCAGCAGTGCGGCGAACACCGTCACCGCGCCGCCCGGCAGCAGCGGGGCCAGGAAGAGCGGGACGGCCGTCCAGGACACGCCGAGCAGCAGCACACCCGGCCCGGCCAGCCGGTGCAGCCGGGAGACCAGCAGTGCCCCGGCCAGTGCCCCGACCGCCTCGCCGGCCAGCGCCAGGCCGATCCCGCCACTGGACGTACCCCGTTCGCGCAGCAGGACGATCACCGGGAGCACCATCGCCGACCCGACCAGGTTGATCGCGAGGACGACCCCCACCGTGGCGCGCAGCGTCCGGTCGGCGAGCAGGTACCGGAACCCGGCCAGGGCCCCGCCCCGCTCCCGGGGTCCGGCGGCCGGCCGTTCGGCGTGGCGGGGGAAGCGCACCGCGCAGGCGGCGAGGAGCGAGAGCAGCGAGGACACCGCGACGCCGAGGAACGGCACCGAGCGCCCGGCCCCCAGCAGCAGCCCGGCGAGCGGCGGCCCCATCAGCCCGGCCCCGCTCATCCGCGCCTCGTCCTGGGTCAGCGCCTGGCGCAGCTGCTCCGGCGGCACCACCGACCGGACGGCCAGCAGCCGTACCGGCCCGCTGTAGGCGATGGTCGCGCCGATCACCACGGCCACCAGCAGGGCGTGCACGACGGTGAACCGGCCCAGCGCCATCGCCACCGGGACGCTCAGGGCGGCCAGCAGCCGGACGCCGTCGGCCACGACCAGCACCCGGCGCCGGTCGCAGCGGTCCGCGACGGCGCCGCCGTGGATCCCGAACAGCAGCGAGGCGGCCATCTGCAGCGCCCCGAACGCCCCGGCCAGGGTCGCCGAGCCGGTCATCGCGAGCAGCAGCAGCGGGAAGGCGGTGTCCGAGACCTGGATCCCGAGTGTCGAGGCGGCGGCGCCGCCCCAGAGCAGCTGGAAGCGGACGTTGCGGCGCAGCGGCACGGGCCCGTCGGGGCGGGCGCCGACGGGCCCCGCCGCCTCCCGTGATCCTTGCTCCTGCGCTGCCGGGCCTGTTGCCGGCGAGATTCCGGTCGTGGTCATTCCCCACCCCTTCGCGTTAGCGTCATCGTTCACGTTTCGGTGAATGATGACGGAATGGTGATTGATTGCGCAAGGGTGGATGCAGCTGCGAAGGTGGGCCCGTGGCCGAGAAACTCGCAGAACGCCAGGTGGACGACGTCGCGACGCTGAAAGCGCTCGCCGACCCGATCCGGCTGGCCATCATGGGCACGCTGATGGGCGGCGAGGACGCCGCCCGGACGGTCAAGGAGATCGCCGCCGCCATCGGCGAGCCGCAGACCAAGCTCTACCGGCACATCAAGCAGCTGGAGCAGGCCGGACTGATCCGGGTGGCCGGCACCCGGCTCGTCTCCGGCATCGTCGAGAGCCGCTACACCGCCGCGCAGGACTCCCTGCGGCTGTCCCGCGAACTCTTCGCGCCCGACTCCTCCGCCCGGTCCGAAGCGCTCGACGCCGTCCTCGCGTCGATCGACTCGGTGCGCGGCGACTTCCGCGCCGGGATCACCGACGGCCGGATCGACTTCAGCGCACCCAGGGACGGTTCGGCGGGCCCGCCCTCCCACTTCTCGCGCTTCGTCATGCGCCTCGAACCGGCCCGGGTCGTACGGCTGCGCCAGGAGTTGGGCGACCTCCTCGACGAACTCGTGGCCGAGGGCGACAGCACCGCCCCGGACGCGGTCGACACCACGCTGCTCACCCTCCTCTACAGCCTGCCGGGTGAGGCCCCGCAGGCCCCGGGTGAGAGCTGACCGCTGCCGTCGCGGTGCCCGCGGGCGCTGCCGCACATCATTCGGCGTACGACCGGTGGCTGCGCCAACTGCCTTGCCCCAACGTGTGGATCAGGCACTTCGCCTGCTTCGCATCGAGAGGAAACGCTTCCTATGCGTGCCACCTGGATGGCCGCCGCGCTGACTGCAGCACTCGGTCTCACCACCGTCACCACAGTCACCGCGGTGTCCGCCACCGCCGCCGGTCCGGCCGTCGCCGACGGTCCGAGCGCCGTGCGGTCCGTCACGACCGCGGACCTCGCGGCCGTACCCCTCAGTACCCTGCTCCCCGTCGCCGTCCCGCCCGTCGCGCTGCCCCCGGCCGGCGCACCGGCGGCCGACGTCGCCGCGCTGCCCGCCGACCCTGCCGTTCCCGCCGTTCCCGCCGTCCCCGACACCTCGTCGGTGCTCGGCGCGCTGGGCGCGCTCGGCGACATCCTGAAGCTGGTGGGCTCCCTGCTCGGCACGGCCCTGCCGGCGGTGCCCGCCGCGCCGGCCGCCGCCCTGCCGGCCGCCCCGGACACCGGCGTCGTCCCCGTCCCGGCCGCCGCGCCGGCCGCCGCGCCGGCCGCCGCGCCGGACCCGGCCGTGCTCCAGGCCAAGATCACCGAGCTGGAGAACGCGGTCACGGCGCTGCTCGCCAAGCTGCCGGCCGCCCCCGCGGCGCTGCCGGCCCCGGTGCAGGCCCCCGCGCCGGCGCCGCTGCCGCTCGGTCAGCCGCCCCGCGCCGTCGTGCCGGTGCCCGTACCGGCCGTCGGCCTGGAGGAGCAGCTCGCCTCCCTCCGCAAGAAGGCCGTGGCGCTGGTCGCCGCCGCCACCGCGGCCGAGCCGGATCCGGCCGCCGTCCGGGCGGCCGTCGCCGGCCTCGCCCCGGACGCCCTCGGCGTCGCCAGTGGCACCGTCACCCGGCTCGCCGGCGGCTGACCGCTCCGCCGGCACACGGCCGGGCACACGCGAACGCCGGAGTCCCGGCCCGAGGCC
>NZ_JBHUWW010000177.1:0-2815 GCF_042669755.1 Kitasatospora sp. NPDC057223
TGGCTGCACTGCCCACCCGACATCCACCACACCCCCCGGCCCGGCCCGCACCCCTGCGGGCCGGGCCGACCTCACAGAAGGAGACCCCCGCCATGACCGTCGTCCCGATTCCCCGCCGCGGCCTGTTCGCCACCGACCCCGACCAGCGGCTGCGCCCCGGCACCCCCACGGCCGAGTGGGAGCTGTGGCTCACCGGTCCGAACAACCTCGTGCCGATGCCTGACCTCGCGACCGCCCTGGTGTCCGCCGCCGAGCACAACGCGCTGACCGTCGACCTGGACGACGGCTCCCCGCTCCAGCCCGTCACCTACGCGATCGTGCTCCACCGCGGTTACGCCTGGCGGCGCGAGGGCGCGGCCCGCGCCGGTGCCCGCGTCGCCGTCCCCTCCCTGTGCTGGACGGCCTGCTGCTCGGTGTGCGGGGAGCTGGTCGAGGACGAGTACATCCCCCACCACACCAGCCCCGAGGCCGCCGCCGAAGAGGCCGTCGCCGGCCGTGAATGGGTCGAGCTGCCCGACGGGCGGCTGGTCTGCGAGTGCGACGACGACGTCCACGACGACGCCCGCGCCCAGGCCGCCAGCGACAACGACGGCGTCCCCGACGAGGACCAGCTCACCTTCCCGTAGCCCGACAGCCCCGCCTCCCGCGCCATCGGCCTCGACCCTCCCTCCCGCCCGCCCGCACCCCGCACGGATAAGGGCCTGCCCCGGTGTCAGTTGCCGGGGCAGGCCCTTCTTTGCGTTCCGGCCCACCCGGCCCGCCCCGGGCCCGGTGGCCGCTGCGCAGCGGTGACCGAGCAGCCCGTGCACCTCGCGACGTGAGCCCTGGTCGGGTCCCTGCCCATGGCGCGGTTCCGGCGCGGGCCACACGGGCTGGACCGTACGGCGGTCCCGTAGGGCGCCGACGGCTCCGCCTGAGAATTCGGCGGATCGCCGTCCGAAGTGGGCGCTAGCATTCCCGCAGGTCGGCCGTGGGCGCAGCGGCTCCCGGCCGGTCCGCCTTCAGATTTGCCGTCCCGCCCGAGCGGGGATCTCCCGGTGCACCGGATCCGACGACGTGAGAGGGCCCCTGACGTGACGGGCGACCTCGACAAGCCCATGGACGGGCTCCAGGCCCATCCGATCTTCGACCCCGCCCTGCCCGACGCCGTCACGGCCGCCGTCGCCGACCTGGCCGCCGGATACCCGCGGCTGCTGGCCGACGACGCCGACGCCGAGCACCTGACGGCCGGCTACTTCGAGGGCGGCAGGATCCTGCGCACCTCCCTCGGCTGCGGGGCCCTCGGCGGCGCCGTCGCCCTGGCTCCCTGGCTGCTGAAGCAGCTCTCGGACGACCAGCCGCAGACTCCCGACGCCGGCCCCGGGCGCCGGACGGAGAGCATCGACGCCGCAGCTCACGACTTCCTCGACATCGTCCAGAACACCGGGCTGCTCCTGCTCGTCGGCGGGACGCTCATCGCCGCCCTGGTGGTCGCCGTGCGGATAGCGGAGAACCGGCGCATGGCGAAGGCCCTGCGGCGGGCCCGCGGGCACTACGTCCACCCGAGCTGGCTCACCGGCGATGCCGTCCGGCTGCTCGCCCGGGCGCAGCACGCCGCGGACACCATCCTCGGCTCCCGGTTGCACCTGGACGACATGGAGGGCCTAGGCGCCGCGAACCGGGTGCAGGTGCCGGACCGGGTCTGGTCGCTCGCCCGGTCCTTGCACCGGTACAGCCGGGCCGTGAACGCCAGTACCGGAGCCGACGGTGCTGGCGGGGCCGTCGTCGAACTGCTGGCGGGGGAGCGCGAGGCTCTGGACACGGTGCGCACCGGCATCGAGCTTCAGGTCGCCGCCCTGGAGGTGTACGCCCGTCAGGTCCAAGAGGTCGACCGGATCGCGGCGCAAGGCCAGACGATGGAGCAGCTGGCGGCCAGGGGCGAGGCGCTCCTGGACCTGGTCGCCGAGACGGCCGCCGCCCAGGGCCCGGCCGATGAGATCACCCCGTTGACCGCCAGGGCCGCCCTGGTGGCCGACGCGCTCACCGAGGCGCTCGCCTCAGCCAAGGCCGCTGCGGCCGACGCACTGCCGCCCGGTCGGTAACCCGGGAAGGTGACCACCCGGCCGTTGCACCGTGCGGCAGGGCGCGTCATCAGCTTCCGGTCTGTTCTGGTTCTGCGGGGACGGTCCAGCGCAGGAGGGTGGTGGTGCCGGCCTGCTTCCAGAGTGACCGGGTAGACCTCGTCCCGGACGGATGCCCGGTGTTGTCTCAGATGATCTGGTCCCGTGCGCTTGTCATGGCCGAAGTTGCCGTGCCTGGGGGTCGAAGCAGTTGTGTGGGATATCCCGTGGGTTCCTCTGCCCGCAGCTGCCTTGTTGTCCCAGGTCAACCCCCACAACGACGGCAGATGGGCCAGTTCGATCATGATGGTTCTTCAGGATTCGCGAAGAACTATCATGATCTACCTCGGGTGACACGTGCAGAGGCCGGAGTTTGAGCCGAACCTGCGGGATGCCCCAAGCTTCGGTTCACGGTCCGTCCGCTGGCCGAAGTCGTTGGGCAGGCTTACGTCGATTTCGCGGCCCTGAGGGACCGGTGAGGTCAGGGAGTGGGCTGGTGGTCAGCCCGAGATTGCCGCAACCATCGCTCGTTGTGCGTGACCGCCTCGTTCTGCAGCGCCCGGCCCTCGGCGTGGCGGTCGTCGAGGTCGCGGAAGACGGTGGCGGCCTGGGTGTGGGCGTCGATGGCCTCCTCGAACCTGCGCACCTTCCGCAGCGCGAGGCCGAGGTTGCCCAGCGCCCGGCCCTCGGCGTGGCGGTCGTCGAACTCGCGGACG
>NZ_JBHUWW010000177.1:2912-3601 GCF_042669755.1 Kitasatospora sp. NPDC057223
AAGACGGTGGCGGCCCGGGTGTGGGCGTCGATGGCCTCCTCGAACCTGCGCACCTCCCGTAGCGCGGTGCCGAGGTTGTTCAGCGCCTGGCCCTCGGCGTGGCGGTCGTCGAACTCGCGGAAGACGGTGGCGGCCCGGGTGTGGGCGTCGATGGCCTCCTCGAACCTGCGCACCTCCTGCAGCGCGAGGCCGAGGTTGCCCAGCGCCCGGCCCTCGGCGTGGCGGTCGTCGAGCTCGCGGAAGACGGTGGCGGCCCGGGTGTGGGCGTCGATGGCCTCCTCGAACCTGCGCACCTCCCGTAGCGCGGTGCCGAGGTTGTTCAGCGCCTGGCCCTCGCCGTGGCGGTCGTCGAGGTCGCGGAAGACAGTGGCGGCCTGGGTGTGGGCGTCGATGGCCTCCTCGAACCTGCGCACCGCCTGCAGCGCGGTGCCGAGGTTGCCCAGCGCCTGGCCCTCGCCGTGGCGGTCGTCGAGGTCGCGGCAGATGGCCAGGTCCTGGGTGTGGGCGTCGATGGCCTCCTCGAACCTGCGCACCGCCTGCAGCGCGAGGCCGAGGTTGTTCAACGCCCGGCCCTCGGCGTGGCGGTCGTCGAGGTCGCGGAAGACGGTGGCGGCCCGGGTGTGGGCGTCGATGGCCTCCTCGAACCTGCGCACCGCCTGCAGCGCGAGGCCGAGGTCGTTCAGCGCCCG
>NZ_JBHUWW010000177.1:3701-14241 GCF_042669755.1 Kitasatospora sp. NPDC057223
TCGCGGAAGACGGTGGCGGCCCGGGTGTGGGCGTCGATGGCCTCCTCGAACCTGCGCACCGCCTGCAGCGCGAGGCCGAGGTCGTTCAGCGCCCGGCCCTCGCCGTGACGGTCGCCGAGGTCGCGGCAGATGGCCAGGGCGGTGGTGCTGACGGTGATCCAGTCGTCGAAGTAGCGCCGCCGGTCGAGGAACTCGGCGAGGTCGGACGCGAGATGGATGCTGGTCTCGGGGTGGCCGAGGGTGTGGGCCGTGGTGGTGGCGGCGATCAGGTTGAGGTGTTCGGCGTCCAGCCAGGCCAGGGCGTGGTCGCGGTCGGGGAAGCGGGGGGAGCGGGTTCCGGGCAGAGTGGACAGGTGGGTGTCGGCGGCTTCGGTGGTGGCCCGGTAGAAGTCGAGGAGGGCGGTCAGGGCGGCCTCACGCCGGTCGGTGTCGGCGTGGGTGCGTCCGTGTTCGTCGGCATACAGGCGTACCAGGTCGTGCATGCGCCATCGGCCCCAGGTCTCGGCCGGTCCGGGCGGGATGACGAGGTGGGCGCGGGCCAGGTCCTGCAGGAGTTCCTCGGTCTGCCAGTGGTCGGTGCCGGCCAGGTGGGTGGCGGCCTCGGTGGAGGTGTCCGGGCCGGGGTTGAGGGGCAGCAGCCGGAACAGGCGGGCGTGCGGGCCGTCCAGGCGTTGGTAGGACAGGTCGAACGCGGCGCGTACGGCGCGGTCCTTTCGACGGAGCCGGTCCAGGCGGGTGTGCGCGGTTTCCAGGGCCTGGGCGAGGGAGGCCAGGGGGCGGGCTGGGCTGTCGGCGAGGATGGCCGCGGTGATCCGCAGGGCCAGTGGCAGGCCCGCGCACAGGCGGGCGATCGCCTCGGCGTGTTCGGGCTCGTCCTTCACCCGGGTGTCGTCCGTGCCCCGGGCCCGGTGCAGGTGCCCGTTCAGCAGGTCCACGGAGGCCTGCGGGTCCAGGGGGCCGAGGTCGTGCAGGCGTGCGTCCAGGTCGAGGGTGTCGCGGGAGGTGACCAGGGTGGCAGTGGTGTTGTCGGTGGGCAGCAGCGGGCGGGCCTGGTCCTCGGTGGAGGCGTTGTCAATGACGACCAGGATCCGGCGTCCCCGCTCGGCGAAGGCCGCCAGCACGGTGCGGTAGAGGCGGGAGCGGTCCTGCAGGTCGGCGGGGATGTCTTCGGCGGGCATGCCCAGGGCACGCAGGAACCCGTCCAGGGCCTGCTCGGGCGGTACGAGGCGTTCGGGGTCGTAGCCGAACAGGTCGACGAACAGCACGCCGCCGGGGAACCAGCCCGGCTCGCGCAACGCCCGTGCCGCGGCCTGCACGACCAGTTCGGTCTTCCCGACGCCAGCCAGCCCCGCGACCGCCGTCACCAGGACCGCCCGCTCGCCATGATGCACGGGGGACAGGGCGGAGATCAGGTCCTTCACCTGGTCCTCGCGGCCGGTGAAGGTAACGGAGCCGGGCGGCAGGCCGGACAGGGCCGGGGTGACCTCGGGCGGCAGCACCACGGTGATGTTCCGGCCCTGGATCACCGTGTTCAGGAAGACCCCGTCGTTGATCCGGTTCGACACCGGCCCGTCCGGCCCCGGCGGGAGGTCGGTCACGGCGGTCAGCCCTGCGAGGTCGCCGGGCCGGGGGCCGGTTCGGCGGGAGGTGCCGGGGGCGTGGCGGGGAAGGAGGTGCCGGAGAAGTCCCGGCCCTGCTGCACCGGGGCGTGGAAGGTGCCCCCGCTGATGGTGTTGGCCACACCGCCGTCGCCCGTGCGCACGAGTTTGGCCTGATCGTGCCACTGCTGCAGGCCGGTGCGGAACTCCGGGTCCAGCGCCGCCCGCACCGCCAGGGCGGTGCCGAGCGCGTGCACGTTCTCCGGGGCGGTGGACCGCTCCAGCGCGACCAGTTCTGCCTCTCCCGAGGACACCGCCGGCATGCCGTCCGAACGTTGGAACGGACGGCGCACCAGCGCGCCCAGCGAGGCAAAGGCCTGCTTGCCCGCTTCACCGCCGGCCCCACCGGCCAGCGCCGCCAGCAGGACCAGAGAAATCGGCTCCACCACACACCATCCCTGTCGTCGTATCGCCCATCCCGGACCATCACACGCTACGAGCAACCCCACCCGCAGGAGGGAAAACCGGACAACATCCCGCCACCGACTTCCGTATGGGACATTCCGTGGGTTCGGACCCGTCTTCGGCCCTTGCCCGGCGCGTGTTGGTCGGTTGTCCTGCGATCCCCTGCACGCGCCGACCGAGATGGATCATGATGGTTCTTCGCGAATCCTGAAGAACCATCATGATCGAACTGGCCTGTCTGCCGCCGTTATCGGAGTTGACCTGGGCAACAAGGCAACTGCGGACGGCGGAACCCACGGGATATCCCACAGAGGCCCATCGACGACGCGACCTCCGCCGCATAGGCGGATGCCTCCTCCGCCATGCTGAAGCGCATCGGGAGGAAGATCAGCGCGCCGCAGGGGTGACGGCGATCAGCCGCCGTGGAGCCCCCACTCGTCGAGGCCGCCGTACACGTGGGCTTCAAGGCATCGTGGAGCGTCCAGGCCGACGGCCTCGCCTCGGTAGAGGGCGATGAGCGAGTCCTTGCCCCGCCACCACGTGTCCGTCACACCCTGTACTTCAGGCACCTGCTCGAAGCCGGCGAGGTTCAATGACTCGACGGCCTTCCCCTTGATCCTTGTCACGGTCTTGGCGCAGCGACCGGCATGGGCGGCGAGCGCCAAGGACTCCACCCATCCGTCCGTGCTGGCATGCAGCGGTGTCCAGTGGTAGGCATCGATCCCGAATGCGCCGCCGGAGCCAATCATGAATCCGTAGGCCATGGACACCCGGCAGCTTCCCGCCGGAAACAACCAGCCCTCAGCGGCCGATCCCTCGGGACGGTCGGAGCCCAGGATGCGCGGACCGCCCTCGTAAAACGGGGCAGGCGGCAGCACAAGACCGCCCCAACGGTCCTGGAAGGCCGCGGCCCGGTCGATCTCCACTGCTGGGACCCCGTGCTCGATCCACGTCTCTCGGTGCTGCCCGAGGCCCTGCCGAGGGACACGAACGCCCTCCACCTCGACGAACCTTCTGGCCCGGTCTGTCAGGCCGGCAGGCGCGACCGGGATGGGCGATACGGGAGTGACGGCTGTCATGGTGCCGGAGTCTAGTGGCGGGATCCGGTCGCGCTTTGGGTGTCAGTCGTCGCGACCAGGTGACCAGTCACAGCTGAGCACCGGGCGGGGCCGAAGTCGCAACCAGGCTGCTCCACTCGGTTGCTACGACGCTCCGTCACAGCGACCGGCCTTGGTCCGCTACGGCCCCGATTCTGCCAGTGTGACGATAATGCGGCGCATGTGCGAGTAATAATGTTGCGCTTGAAGCGATGTTCTGTGCTATCTTTCTCGTATGGAGGTATGTGATGTCTGAGATTTTCGCGGCGGTCGATGCGCTGCTGGCCAAGGCCAGGGACGGCGGGGACCTGCCGGAGCCCGCCGAGCGGGAGCGGTTGCGCAAGGCGGCGGGTCTGACCCAGGTCGAGGTGGCCGCCGCCCTGGACACCCGGCGGGAGACGTTCGCGAAGTGGGAGAACGGGGCCGCGCAGCCGCGGGCGCCGAAGCGCGGCGCGTACGCCTTCCTGCTCGCGGGTCTGGCCGACATCCACGGCACGCGGGGCGCTGACGGCTGGCTCACCCTGGCCCGCCAGGCCCGCCCCCTCGACGCCAGCAGCACCGAGACCACGGAAGGGGAGTGAGAGCCTGATGGACCGCCGGACGTACACCGCCGAGCTCGCCGGCCTGCGCGAGCTGCGCACCGAGATCGGCCAGGCCGAGAAGCAGGTCGCGGCCGCGCAGAAGGAGCTGGACAAGCTCACCGCCCAGCGCGCCCGCAGGGTTGCCGGGCTCGCGGGGTACGAGGGCGCGCAGGCGCCGGCCGTCGCGAAGGCCTCAGGGCTGACGCTGGCGGACGTGGTGCGGATCGCCCCGCTGCTGGACCCGACCCCGGCCGCTGTCCGCAGCGCCAAGGCCGAGGAGCAGGCCGTCGTTGCGTCCGTCCAGGCGCCGGCTCCGACGGCCGTGGCCGTGGCGCAGCCGGTCGGCGCGGTTGCCCCGGCACTGACCCGCCCTGTCCCCGTCGTCGGGCAGTCGGCCCCGGCCGCCGAGGCACCGGACGAGGCCCGGAGCCAGGCTGCCGACGACGTCGTGGGACAACTCCCGGCTTCGGTCGCTGTGCCGCAGCGCCCGACGGGGGAGTCCGGGCCGCGTGAGCTGCCGACCCTCCCGGACGGCCCAGAGGGCGTCCGCTTCGAGGCGGTGACCTCCGGTCTGGTGTCCAAGCGTCCGAACTTCGTCCAGCAGGCCCGCGCCACGGTGTTCCTGGACGTGGCGGCCGGTGTCCTGGCGGTCCGCGACCAGGTCGTGCTGGTCGACCTCGGTCCCCGCACGCCGGGGGAGATCCTGGACGCGGTCCTGGCGACCGCGCCGGGCACCGAGCGCATCTACATCACCGCCGGCGCCCCCTGGCACGACGGCGCCGAGCGGTACTCCACGCTGAAGGACGCGGTCGCCGCCTGGCTCAACACCCCCTCCGAGCGGTGGACGACCGCCGTCGGGGCGGGCCGGGACAGGCTCGCCGGGCACTTCGTCCACCAGCGCCAGCCCGTCGGCCGCTACGCCCCCACCACCGCGCCCGACTCCGGGATGGTGGAGATCCGTTCGATCGGGGAGTGGTTCGACGCGGACGGCGCCGACGCGGCGACGTGCCGCCAGGCGTTCACGCTGCTGTGGCAGGCGCTGCGCCGGCACTGGGACGACGTGGTGCTGATGGGCTCCCCGTCGCAGACCGGCCGGGACCTGTGGACCCGGACCATCCCCACCAAGGGGAAGTGGGCCGGGGGCTATCCGGTGCTGTCGGAGGAGCTGCGCGGTCTGCTGCACGCGACCGGCGGGCAGGGCCGCACCGAGCTGATCCTGCCGCCGCGCGTGCCGGAGCAGCTGCCGGCGCTGGTGGAGTACGACCGTACGTTCGCCTACGCCAAGCACCTGTGGAAGTCCCCGGTCGGCACCCCGGTCCGGGTCACCGCGGCCTCGTTCGCGGCCATGACGGAGGCGGAGCAGGCGAAGGCGTTGATGTCCTGCTCGCACTGGAACGTGCGCGTCACCGTCCCGGCCGGCTGGAACCACGTCGGCCTGCTGCCCGCTCCGGTGACCGGTGACCGCGCCTGGGTCTACCCCTCCGAGCCGGGCACCACGTTCACGACCTGGGCCGGGGGAGCGGAGGTGCACCTCGCGCTGTCCAATCACCTGATGCCGTGGAAGGTGGAGGTCCTGGGCGGCCTGGTCTTCGAGGACGGCAAGCCGCTGGACGACTGGGGCAGGAAGCTGAAGGCCGCCTGGGCGGACCTGACCAACCTCTCCCGCATCCACGCGGATGAGCGGCAGCGGCAGGCGGCCTACCTCGCCTCCCGCGCGGTCCGCTCGGTGCTGCTGTTCGGCCTGGGCGGCTTCGCGCAGCGCCCCCGCCTCGTCTCCGGCACCACCCCGTTGGGGGAGGCGCTGCCGGAGGGGGTGGAGATCCTCGGCCAGGACGACCAGGTCATCACCTGGCAGCGGCAGGCCGGGTTCTCCCGCGACCCCAACGCGCACCCCGAGTGGGCCGCCTACGTCTGGTCGGGGGCGAGGGCCGCGCTGCTGGACATGAAGTACCGCGACGGCAAGGAGATCACCGGGTACGCCGGGGCCCTGCACGCGAAGCCCGGCACGGTCGTGTACTTCGGCACGGACGGCATCGCGCTGACCGAGCGCCAGCCCTGGCCCTACCGGGGCGAGCCCGGCGACTACCTCCTCAAGGGCCACCTCACCGGGCCCGTCCCGCACCCCACCAGCCAGGAGCAGTACCTGACGCTGCGCGGCCAGGGCCGCGCCGAACTCGCCGCGAAGGGAGCTGAGCAGAGTTGAGCCCCGCCGACCCCCGGAACCCCAACGAGGCCGCGAGGCTCACCCAGGAGCTCATCGACCAGGGCTACACCAAGCGCCAGGTCGCCAGGATGCTCGGCCGCGACGCCTCCCTCGTCAGCCAGTTCTTCACCAAGGGCAAGGGCGCCAGCATGGTCAACGCCCTGCGCCAGATGGTCCGGGCGGTGCGCGGCGGCGAGCGCGACGAAGAGGCCCTGTCCGCCGTCGCGGAGGCGAACACCACCCGACGCCGCACGAAGACCGGCCAGAAGGCGCGGGTGCGGGGCAAGGACACCATCGGCACCCCGGGCGGCAGCATGGCCGGCCGCGCGGGCAAACAGGCCATCAGGTCCGGTGCCGCCCACCTCGCCCCGGTCGTCCACGAGACCGGGCAGGCCGACGGCAAGCTCGCCTTCACCGTGCGGATGAAGGCCGACCAGTACGTCCACTCGGCCGGCTCGGAGAAGGACTCCGGCGGGGTGCGCCGCGGCTTCATCCCCCGCGCCGACGGCACGGAGGAGCGCACCTACGGCTCCAGCAGCAGCGGCGGGTTCGACGCCGCCGAGTGGTCCCAGCGCGTCGCCGACCACCACGGCGACGTCACCGAGGCCATGAAGGAGTGGCTGGTGGAGACCGGCCGCGCCGTCCAGGACGCCGACATCCAGTACCTCGAAGTACGCGGCTGGATCCCCGGGGGGCGGTAGGGCGGTTGCACTGCTCTTGCTCGGCCTCGGTGACGACCTCCACTCCGACGGTCTGGTGGCCGTGCAACCAGGCCAGCCGCAGTGGCCAGAACGAGGTCGACGGTGGCCTGTGCAACGTTGAGAGCGCCTGCTGCCCAGACTGCCGGGTGGTGTGATGAGGCATGTGGGGTGGGTAGGTCCGGGGCAGGGGTGGCCCAAGGGTTGGGCCCAAGAGCTGTGAACGGGGTGGGTGGGCCATGGCGCCGATCGTGCTGGTGCACGGGATCTTCAACCACGTCCGCGACGCGTCACCGGAACAGGCCGCGGCACGCCGCGTGGCTGATTGCCGGCCGCGGCTGGCCGAGAGCCTGCGCCAACTGTCGGTCGAGGTGCCGGAGACGGTGATGGCTTACTACGCGGACTTGCTGCGCCCGGATCTTTCGGAGCAGGTCCAGTCCGGCGGGGACGACACGAGTTTCGACAGCCTCGGGCCGCAGGAGCGTGCGGCGGCAGCCGAATGGCTGGCCTCCGCCGGCGTCGTTCCTCCCGCTGATTCCCAGAACGTTGCACTGGCACCGCTGCGACAGATGCTCGGTTGGCTGGTCGACCAGCGAGGCGGCGGCCTGTCGGGCACGGTGCGGGAGCAGACGATGCGCCGCCTGGAGCGGGTGATCGTGGCGAACCTGCGCGAGGTGGAGGCCTACACCACCTGGCCCCGGCGGCGGAACCTGGTGCGCGAGCGGATCGCCGGGGTGATCCGGCGGGAGGCCCCGGCGGTGGTGATCGCACACTCGCTGGGCTCCTACGTGGCCTACGAGACCCTGCACGCCCATACCGATCTGCAGGTGGAGCTGTTGGTGACGGTCGGCTCGCCGCTGCGGGTCCCGTCGCTGGCCCGCCGCCTGGACCCGGCGCTGCGCTCGGGGCGGGGAGCCCGGCCGGCCGGGGTGCAGCGGTGGGTGAACATTGCGGACGTCGGCGACGTGGTGGCCGTGCCGTCCAAGCTCGCCGAGGTGTTCCCGGTCGATGCGGACGAGACCTGCGACAACGGCCTGGGTTTCCACGGATTCGGCGGATATCTCGCCAACGGCCTGCTGGCGGCGGCTGTCGCACCGTACATTTCCTGACAGTCGATCAGACGAGGGCGGGCCTCGCGTGTTCCGCTCCGGCACGCGCGAGGAGCCACGGAGTATCTGCTCCGGTCCGTTCCGGGAACGGCATGAGGCGCCATGCCGTTCCCGGAACCAGGAGCTCCGCGGCCCGCTCCGGGGAGGGCCGCGATGGCGGCCTTCGCACTGGTCGGAGCGGATAGGGCCCCGCGTCGACGCGGGATGCGACAGGGGGGTTCGATGGTCAGGGCGTTGGTGGCGGGGGTCGGGGATTTTCCCGAGCCGTACCTGAGTGAGGACGACCACGCTGACGGCGCTGCCGTGTTCGAGCCGCTGCCCACCGTCCGGGCAGCGGTGCGGGAACTGGCCGTCGCGATGGACCGCACCGGCGCCACCGGTGGGGACCCGCTGCTGGACTGCACCAAGGCCGAGTTCACCCGTGCCTGGGACGACCTGCGCAAGCACGCCGGCCTGGGTGAGCCGCTCGTCGTGCACTTCGCCGGCCACGGCACCCAGCCCACCGATGGCGGCGCACTGTATCTTGCCGCCGCCGGCGGCGAACCGCGCGACGACCTCCTGGACGACACCTGCCTCAGCGTCGAGACCCTCCTGCGCACCGCCAGGAACAGCGGGCGGCAGGTGCTGTTCCTGCTGGATGTGTGCGGGGCGGGGCAGGCCGTCGTCCAGCAGCAGCTCACCGACCTGGTCACCCGCCAGTCGCAGGACGGCCAGCGCAACGTGTGGATCATCGGCGCCTGCACCGCCGACGCCATCACCTACGGGGCGCGTTTCACCACCGCGACCACCGAGGTCCTGCACCACCTGGCCGACGGCGACCTCGACATCAGCCCGGACCAGGAGTTCGTCCCGGTGGCGACCCTCGCCCGGGCCATCGACCGCCACCTCGCGGCCACCGACCGCTCCGCGCAGCGGCCGGGCCAGAGCCTCGTGCACACCCCCCACGCGCACGCCGACCCCCAACCCCAGCCGTTCTTCGGCAACCCCGCCCACCGCGCGGACCTCCACACCGGCCTGGTGTCCGGCATGAACCCGCGGCTGCGCGAGTTCGCCCTCGCCTGTTCACCCGGCCTGGACCCGCTGCACTTCGCCACCCGGGCTGCGGGCCAGCCCACCGCCACCGACATCCTCTTCTCCGGCCGCACCTCACAACTGCGGCGGATCCAGGCATGGACCGATGAAACCGGCCGACAGGCGAGTCGGCTGCTGGTGGTCACCGGCGGCCCGGGCAGCGGCAAGTCCGCACTCCTCGGCGTCGCCACCTGCCTGCTCCACCCCGAACTCAAAGGGTTCGGGACGCGCGTGGCCAGCTTCGTCCGGGGCTTCCGCCCCCGCCAGCCCGGCATCGTGCTGGCTGTTCACGCCCGCCAGCTCACCCTGCAGCAGATCACTGACTCCCTGCATCACCAGCTTCGCCGGCAGCACAAAACCGAACCCGCCCCCGGCGGCCCCCGCTCGTCGGCAGGGTTCAGCGCCCTTGAGCATGTAGCCACCGCAGACCTGGTCCGGGAGCTGCAGGAATCCCACGACATCGTGGTGATCCTGGACGCCCTCGACGAGGCTGACAACCCGGCCGCCGTCCTCGACGAACTCCTCCTGCCGCTCGCCGCGACCACCCCCGACAACGGCACAGCGGGCTGTCGCGTTCTGGCCGGCACCAGACCGTGGTGGGACACCCTGCCCGCCCTGCACGGGCACCTGGCCGAACACCCGGACGCGCTCCTGAACCTCGATCCCGCCACCGAGGACGACCACCGCACCCTCGCCGACGACCTCGACACCTACCTGAGCAAAGTTCTCCCTCTCCACTCGTCTCAGGAGACCCGCGACATCGCCGAGCGGCTCGCCACCTACAGCGATCATGGGGCCTTCCTTGTCGCCTACCTCTACGCCGACCACCTCAACGCCACCCCAGTCCAGCCCACCCTGGCCCCACCCCCGTGCAGCGTTACCGAGGTCTTCGACCTCCACCTCGACGCCCTCACCGCCACCGAGCCCTGGATCAGGCCCGTCCTCACCGTCCTCGGCCACGCCCGTGGCCAGGGCATGCCCCTCGACCTCATCCACGCCACCGCCCTCGCCCACCAACCACCCTCTCCCGGCCGGCCAACCCCCCAGCTCGCCGACACCCGCCGTGCCCTCACCAAGGCCGCGTTCTACCTGCGCACCACCCCTGACACCGACCACCGCCTGCTTTACCGCTACTTCCACCAAGCCCTCGTCGACCACACCCGGGACCGCGCCGACCCCGCAACCCTCCACCACGCCCTGATCGGCACCGCCCCGACCACGGCGGCGGAGACCCCCGACTGGCAACACGCCCACCCCTACCTGCTCCGCCACGCCGCCGACCACGCCGTGGCCGCGGGCGACCAGGCCTTCGACGAGCTCCTCGCAGACCCCGGGTTCCTGGTTCATGCCGACCCCGACCACCTCGTCCCCCATCTGCACCGGGCCCACAGTGAGCAGGCCCGCCTGAGCGCGCACATATACCGCACCACCGCCGCGCACGACCCGCGTCGCCACCAGTTCGAAGCCCGCCGGGATCTCCTCGCCCTCGACGCCGCCGGCTGGCAACAACCCGATCTCGCCCGCGCCGTTGTCCGTACGCCGTCCGCCATCCCCACCACCCCGCCGACTCCGCGCTGGGCCACCCGGCGCACCCACCCCGCCCGCCTGCACACCTTGACAGGCCACGCGGGGGGCGTGACCGCGGTGGTGGTGGTTGACGGGCCGGACGGCCCGCTTGCCATCACCACCAGCCGGGACTGGACCGCCATCGTCTGGGA
>NZ_JBHUWW010000178.1:0-14236 GCF_042669755.1 Kitasatospora sp. NPDC057223
GGACCCCGACCGGGCCGGTCGGGGTCCTCGGCGTTCACCGCCGGGCGGCAGGGCCTGCGGTCAGGAACCGCCCCTCGCCTCCGCCTGCTCCTGGAGGAGGCCCGCGATCCGGGACAGGTCGTTGATGATGTCGATGAGGCCGTTGATGTCCGGGGTGGATGCGCCGTTCACGGCCAGGTAGAAGGTGTGCAGCCGGCCGTGGCCCGCGTCGAGGTAGCCGCCGAGGGTCTCACCGGCGATGGCGAGGCGCTGGTTGACCGCGTCGAACCCGGCGACGGTGCCGGGCTTGGCCCACACCTTCCCCTTGCCCGGGCAGGTGGGACACCCCTCGCAGGCGGAGGCCAGCGAGCCGTCCACGCCGAGGATCGGCAGCGCCTCACGGAAGCGGGTCGCCTCCGGGGTGCCCTGCCAGTAGTGCAGGATCTCGTTCTCCACCCTCGGGGTGACCCGGTCGACGGGGTTGCCGCCGCGTCCGTCGAGCAGCTGCACCTGGGTCGGGTCGATACCGGCCTGCCGGAGGAAGTCGGTGAGCACGGGGAAGCCGTCCTCGCACTGGTGGCTGCCCGCCGTGACGGCCATCAGGCAGATCCCGAGGTTCGCCCCGAGGTTGTGACTGACCTTCAGGATCAGCCTCGCGTACTGGGCGAAGACCGGTGAGACGTACGCAGCGACGCGCTGCGTACCGTCGTAGGAGCCCGGGAGCACGCCGGACGGGTTCGGCCCGGTCGGCGGAGCGGTGACCGTGACACCCGCTCGGGCGAGTGCCTCGATCAGCGCGGTGCGCCCGAACGCCGCCGGGTCCTGGACGGCGGAGATCCGCAGGGTCGGCTGCGCGTCGGCCGCGATCGTCCCGGAGAGGCTGATCCGGGTGCCGTCGGGCGAGGCGGTGACCGCGATGTCGGTCGTACCGCCGGCCGCGACCGTCTGCACGGTCGACTCCACCTGGTAGGGCGCGACCTGGGGCCGCCAGCTGAGCTGTGCGGCCTGGCCGGGGGCGGTGGCCGTGGTCAGCAGGTCGATGACGTTGTCGTTGACGATGAGCGGGGTCGGGGTCGGGTCCAGCTCGGGGAAGGAGGTGAAGAGCCGCGAGTCGATCGCGACGTCCCCCCGGACTTCGGTGATTCCCGACTGGCGCACCTGCTGGGCGATCTCGTCCAGCCCGGCGAGCGGGTTCTCCGGAGTGAGGGTCGCACCGGGCACGTCGTTCGCGTAGGTGTGGTCGATCGGGGTGAAGTCGACGGACCCGTCCGGCTTCGTCCGGCCGCCCATGGTCAGGTCACCCTGCGCGACCAGCACCAGTGAGCCGTTCAGGGCCGTGCCGTCCCGGTCGCCGACGGCCTGCACGGGCGTGGTGAAGCGGTGCTCGCCGCCGAGCGCGTGCCAGGCACCCGAGACGCTGACCAGTTTGGCCGTCGAACCGGGGATGAAGAACTGGTCCGGGTACTGCGAGTGGATGACGCGGCCGGTCGTGTCGTCGATCTCCAGCAGGCCCCACTGGGCGTGCTGGTAGGCCGGTTTGGCCATGATCGCCGTGATCTCGGCACCGAGGTCGTCGCCGTGCCCGGGCACGGGGCCCGCCGCCCCGACCGTGACGACTGCGGCCACCGCCGTGGCGAGCGTGGTGACCCAGGCGCCCCAACCTCTGGCTGTCGATCTCATGAACCCACCTGTTCCGGCCGCGCGGCGGCCACCCTGACGGTTGCTCAGCACCGCCAGACATACCGCGCCGGGGCCGGTCGCCGAACGTCCCGGGGAGCTGTTCACCCGCATGCACCCGTCAGCTCTCCGGGTGCCGCAGAACGGACCGCACCACACGCCCGACCGCCCGACCGCCGAGGCCGCCCCCGCGCTCAGGACCGCTGCTGCTCCGGCGGGAGCGAGGCGGCGGTCACCGCCTCCGCGGTCAGGGCGGCGAGCATGGCGCGCAGCTTGGTCAGCCGCGCGTTGATGCTGTCGCGGCGGTTGGTGAGCGCCGCCAGCTCGCGCTCGGACTGCTCCCGGCGCCTGACCAGGTTGGCCTCGAAGTCCGCCGCGGCCTGCGCGGCCATGGTGTGGGTCTCGCGGGCGCCAGGTAGGCGGGGGTGCCGACTGATGACGCTGGTACTGGTCAGGCCGTCGTCGGCGGCTTCGGCCCGGGCGATGCCGAAGTCCACCACCTTGACCGAACCGGCGCTCTGGATCATGACGTTGGCCGGTCTGATGTCGCGGTGGACCACGCCCGCGCGATGCGCGGCCACCAGGGCCTCGGCGATCTGCGCCGCCCCGGCGGCCAAACCTACCGCCCGCGGGCCGGTCGGGGCCCTGCCGTCGACGGCACCCGAATCCGAACTGGTGTGCAGGAAAGTCCAGTTGGTCGGCCGGAGCCCCGGCGCGCCGGGACTCCGGATCGGCCGCATACGGACGACGAGGTGTGCAAGGATGCGGACGCCCGCCACCGTTACACCGAGTGGCCGAACGACCACCCCATGCGTCCGTCCGCCGGCGGCGGGCACCGACCTGTCCCCCGTCACACCGCACCGCACAGAGGTGGCACCGTGGTTCAGCCCAGGATCGACGTCGACCCGAATCTCCTCGACGGGCTCAGCGAGCTCTCCCCCGCCCAACGGGACGAGGTCGCGGCCCTGCTGCCCCGAGGCCTCTGGTTCTCGGCGCCGGAGGCCGGCCGGGCCGCGGGCGAGCGCCGCGATCCGGACACCGAGTGGACGCTCACCGGCGACGCCTACGACGGCCAGGTGGCGACCGGGCGGGCCGGCGTGTACTACGCACCGGGCCGCAGGACGGTCACCCGGCCGCTGGTCCTCGCCGACGGCTTCAACTACGGGCCGAGCGACCTGCCCGGCCTCTGGGCGCACTTCAACGCCCCGTACGGCAAGGGCGAGCACTTCCTCGACCAGCTGCTGGAGGCCGGGGTCGACGTCGTCCTGCTCGGCTTCGACGAGCGGCACACGCACATCCAGGCCAACGCCGAGGTGGCGATCGCGCTGATCCGCCGACTCGCGGCCGACGCGGAGCGGGAGGACCTGATCGTCGGCGGCGTGAGCATGGGCGGCATGATCACCCGCTACGCGCTGGCCAAGATGGAGCTCGACGAGGAGGAGCACAAGACCGGCACGTACTTCTCCTGGGACACGCCGCACAACGGCGCGTGGATCCCGCTGATCCTCCAGCAGATGGCGCACTTCTTCGAGGCGTTCGTCCCGGAGGTGCCGGGCGAGCCAAAGCAGGCGGAGCTGCTGCGCAGCCCGGCCGCCCAGCAGCTGCTGTGGGCCTGGGTGGAGAACTCCAAGTACTCGGGGGAGGTCACCCGCAGCCCGCTGCGCGCGGCGTTCCTCCAGGACCTGGAGCGGGTCGGCGGCTTCCCTTCGATTCCGCGCAAGCTGGGTGTCGCCAACGGTGACGGCCAGGGCACCGCCCTGGAGCTGGAGCCGGGCGAGATCGCCTTCGACTGGAAGCAGGCGCTGGGCGCCGCGAGCGCGACGGCCCGGGTCCAGCCGCACCTCGGCGAGAAGGAGCGGATCGGCGGGATGCACATCGGGCTGACCGTCCGGCGCAGCACCACGACCGCGGTCCCGGCGCTGGACGGCGCGCCGGGCGGCACGCTGGCCTCCTTCGGGCTGGTCGCCAAGGCGCTCGGCATCCCGATCGACGCACGCTTCAACAGCAGCTGCTTCGTGCCCTCGGTGAGCGCGGTGGCGATCGGCGGCGAGCCCGTCCACGACGGCGACCCGGCCCCCGACGTCTCGCTGCTGCCGCGCACCCTCAGCGCGCTGGACGACTTCCAGTGCAACGACGGCAACAGCCCGCACAGCGAGGTGACCAAGAAGCTCGCCGACTGGCTGCTCCCCCGCCTGACCAAGTAGCCCGTCCGCCGACTCCGGACGCCCCGGCCGCCCCCGGCCGGGGCGTTCCGTCGTGTCCGCGCCCCGCCCTGCGGCTCACACCCGCCGCCGGGGAGGTGTGCGACCGACGTAACCCCTCGGCACCGGGCCGCGTGACGTCCGCGCAACCGGCGGCTCCTACTGTTTCCGGTACGTGGGAGCCGCCCGCCTCCGGTGCCAGTGCCGTCACCGGGCCACGGACGGCGCCGCCGGGGTTTTGCGAGAGGGGTTGTCCGTGACGGCACTGGGTCCGCAGGCTGCCGCCACCACCGTGCGGAGCGTCTGCTCCTACTGCGGTGTGGGCTGCGGAATGCTGCTCGACGTGACGGTGGACGCCGGGACGGGCCGCCGCAGGGTGGTCAAGGCCTCCGGCGACAAGGCCCACCCGGCGAACTCCGGCCGGCTCTGCACCAAGGGCGCGACCAGCGCGGACATGCTCGCGGCGCCCGGACGCCTGGGCACCGCCCTCGTCCGCGCGAACCGCGGCGCCGCGCCCGCGGCGACCGGTGTGGACGAGGCGATCAGCGAGACCGCGCGCCGCCTGCGGGCGATCCTGGACGAGCACGGCCCCGACGCGCTCTCCTTCTACGTCTCCGGGCAGATGAGCCTGGAGGCGCAGTACCTGGCCAACAAACTGGCCAAGGGCTTCGTGCGGACGAACCAGATCGAGTCCAACTCCCGGCTGTGCATGGCCAGCGCCGGCACCGGCTACAAGCTGTCGCTGGGCGCGGACGGGCCGCCCGGCTCCTACCAGGACTTCGAGCAGGCGAACGCGTTCCTCGTCATCGGCGCGAACATGGCCGACTGCCACCCGATCCTCTTCCTGCGGATGATGGAGCGGGTGAAGGCCGGCGCGAAGCTGATCGTGGTCGACCCGCGGCGCAACGCCACCGCCGACAAGGCCGACCTGTTCCTGCAGATCAAGCCGGGCACCGACCTGGCCCTGCTGAACGGCCTGCTGCACCTGCTGGTGGAGAACGGCCACACCGATCCGGCGTTCGTCGCGGAGCACACCGAGGGCTGGGAGGAGATGCCGGCGTTCCTGGCGGACTACCCGCCCGCGAAGGTCGCTGAGATCACCGGGATACCCGAGGCCGACATCCGGCAGGCCGCGCAGTGGATCGGCGAGGCCGGCGAGTGGATGAGCTGCTGGACGATGGGGCTCAACCAGTCCACCCACGGCACCTGGAACACCAACGCCCTGGTCAACCTGCACCTCGCCACGGGTGCGATCTGCCGCCCCGGCTCCGGCCCGTTCTCGCTCACCGGCCAGCCCAACGCGATGGGCGGCCGCGAGATGGGCTACATGGGCCCCGGCCTCCCCGGCCAGCGCTCGGTGCTGGTGCCGGCCGACCGCGAGTTCACCGAGAACCTGTGGGGGCTGGAGCCGGGCACCCTGCGCACCGAGGTCGGCCGCGGCACCGTCGAGATGTTCGAGCAGATGGCCGCCGGGGACATCAAGGCGTGCTGGATCATCTGCACCAACCCGGTCGCCTCCGTCGCCAACCGCAGGACGGTCATCGCGGGTCTGGAGGCCGCCGAGCTGGTCATCACCCAGGACGTCTTCGCGGACACCGAGACCAACGCCTACGCCGACGTGGTGCTGCCCGCCGCGCTGTGGGCCGAGGCCGAGGGCGTGATGATCAACTCCGAGCGCAACCTCACCCTCGCCCGGCCCGCCGCCGACCCGGTCGGCGAGGCACTGCCGGACTGGCAGCTGATCGCCCGGGTCGCCCGCGAGATGGGCTTCGCGGAGGCCTTCGACTACGCCGACGCCGAGGAGGTCTTCGAGGAACTCAAGCGCGCCTGGAACCCGAAGACCGGCTGGGACCTGCGCGGCGTGACGTACGAGCGGCTGCGCGGGACCCCGGTGCAGTGGCCGGCCCCGACCGCCGACGGCCCGGACCGCAACCCGATCCGCTACCTCAACGACGGCGTCAGCCAGACCCTGCTGGTGCGCCCGGACGGCGCCAGGCCCCGGCTGGCCTTCCCCACCCCCAGCGGGAGGGCGCAGTTCTTCGCGCGGCCGCACCTGCCCGCCGCCGAGCTGCCGGACGACGACTACCCGATCGTCCTGAACACCGGCCGGCTCCAGCACCAGTGGCACACCATGACCAAGACCGGCCGGGTCGCCAAGCTCAACAAGCTCAACCCCGGTCCGTTCGTGGAGATCCACCCGGAGGACGCCCGGGCGCTCGGCATCGCCGAGGGCGACCAGGTCGAGGTGGCGTCCCGGCGCGGGCGGGCCGTCCTGCCCGCCGTCGTCACCGAGCGGGTCCGGCCGGGGAACTGCTTCGCGCCGTTCCACTGGAACGACCTCTTCGGCGAGTACCTGAGCATCAACGCCGTCACCAACGACGCCGTCGACCCGCTCTCCTTCCAGCCCGAGTTCAAGGCCTGCGCCGTCTCGCTGGCCAAGGTCACCGCCCCGGCCCGGGCGGCAGCACCGGCCGTCCAGCCCGCCGCCGTGCCCGCCGTGCAGCCCGCCGCACCGGACACGGGGTACGAGAGCCTCGGCCGGACGGCGCTGCTGGCCCGCATCCTCGGCGTCGAGGACCTCACGCCGCCCGCCTTCGCGGGCGAGGAGCGGCAGTACCTGGCCGGCTACCTCGCCGGGCTCGGCGACAGCGCGCAGACCGGCGGCGCACCCGGCGGCGGCGCCCGCGGCGCCGTGCCGGTGCTCCCCGCCCGGGCCCCGATCGCCCCCGAGCGCGCCCTGTGGGTCAACGGCCTGCTCGCCGGGATCTTCTCCCGGACGACCACCGGCCCGGAGACCGCACCGGACGCCGCACCGGCCCCGGAGGCCGGGACGGCGGCGCCCGAGGTGGTGATCCTCTGGGCCTCGCAGACCGGGAACGCCGAGGACGCCGCCGCCGGGGCGGCCCGCCGGCTGACCGAGGCCGGCTGGGCCCCGAAGCTGATGGACATGGCCGACTGCACCCCCGCCGCCCTGCCGGCCGGCGTGCCCGTGCTCGTCATCACCAGCACCTTCGGTGACGGTGAGGCCCCGGACAACGGGGCGGGGTTCTGGGAGTCCCTCACCGCCGAGGAGCAGCCCCGGATCAGCAGCCTGCGGTACTCCGTCCTCGCGCTCGGCGACTCCAGCTACGACGACTTCTGCGGCCACGGCCGCCGCCTCGACCAGCGCCTGGGGGAGCTCGGCGCGAGCAGGCTCGCGCCCCGCACCGACTGCGAGCCCGACTACGACGAGGCCGCCGGGCGCTGGCTGGACGAAGTCCTCGCCGCCCTCACCGCACAGGCCGCCGCCGCGCCGGTCACCCCGGCCGCACCGGCCGCACCGCGTCCCGCCGCGGCCGGCGGCCGGGCCGGCTACTCGAAGGCGTCCCCCTTCGCGACCCTGCTGGTCGGCAACCGGGTGCTCAGCCTGCCCGGCTCCAGCAAGGAGGTCCGGCAGTTCGCCTTCGACACCCGGGGCGGCGACGGCGGCGACCTCGTGTACGAGGCGGGTGACGCGCTCGGCGTCTGGCCGGCCAACTGCCCCGACCTGGTAGCGGAGTGGCTGGCCGTCACCGGCCTCGACCCGGCCGAGCCCGTCCCCGTCGCGGAGGTCGGCGAGATCCCGCTCGGCGAGGCCCTGCGGACCCGCCTGGAGATCGCCCGGATCACCCCCGACCTGCTGCGCTTCGTCTCGGAGCGCACCGGCGACCGCGACCTCAAGCGGCTGCTGCGCCCGGACAACAAGGGCGAGCTGGCGAAGTGGAGCTGGGGCCGGCAGGCCGCCGACATCGTCGGCGCCTACCCCGTCCGGGCCGGCGCCCGGGAGTGGGCGGGTGTGCTGAAGCGCCTCCAGCCGCGGCTGTACTCGATATCCTCCAGCCCGCTCGCCCACCCCGGCGAGGTGCGCCTGACGGTCTCCGTCGTCCGGTACGGCAACGAGGCCGGCGCTGCCCGCAAGGGCGTCTGCTCGACCTACCTCGCGGACGCCGCCGACGACGGCCCGGTGCCCGTCTTCGTCCAGCGCTCGCCGCACTTCCGTCCGCCGGCCGACTCCTCGACGCCGATGATCATGGTTGGTCCGGGCACCGGCGTGGCACCGTTCATCGGCTTCCTGGAGGAGCGCCAGGCCCGCGGCCACACCGGCCCGAACTGGCTGTTCTTCGGCGAGCAGCGGCAGGCCACCGACTTCTACTACCGCGAGGAGCTCGACGCCTTCCGGCGCACCGGCCACCTGGACCGCCTGGACCTGGCCTTCTCCCGCGACCAGCGCGCCAAGATCTACGTCCAGGACCGGATGCGCGAGCACGGCCCCCGGCTCTGGGACTGGCTGCAGAAGGGCGCGCACTTCTACGTCTGCGGCGACGCCGGCCGGATGGCCAAGGACGTCGACCTGGCCCTGCGCGAGATCGTCGCCGGCTACGGCGGCCTGACCGACGAGGAGGCCGCCGTCTACGTGAAGCAGCTCGCCGCCGAGAAGCGCTACGTCCGCGACGTGTACTGACCGGTCGTGAGGACGAGCCGGCCCCGCAGGCCGCCCTCGGCCAGCCGCCGATGGGCGAGGGCGGCGTCCTCCAACGGGTGGGTCGCAGCCACCCGCAGGGTGAGCCGCCCCTGCCCGGCCAGCGCCGAGAGCCTCGCCAGGGCGGGTCCGTCGGCGGCCACCCACTGGGTGCGCACCGTGATCCCGCGCAGGCCGACGGGCGCCGCGCCGGCCGCCACGGCGACGAACGAGCCCCGGGCGCGGACGGCGCCGAGCGCGGCCACGCCGGTCAGTGCGGCGTCGATCGCCCCGTCCACCCCGCCGGGGACGAGCCCGCGGACCCGGTCGGCCAGGCCGGCACCGCGCGGGGCGAACCACTCGGCGCCCAGCCGCCGGACGAGTTCCCCGTCGGCCGGGCCGGCCACCGCGACGACCCGCAGGCCCCGCAGGGCGGCCAGCTCGACCGCGAAGCCGCCGACCGCGCCCGCGGCTCCGGTGACCAGCAGGGTGCTGCCGCCCGCCAGGCCGAGCAGGTCGAGCGCCTGATCGGCGGTCAGCGCGTTGAGCGGCAGGGTGGCCGCGGCCACCGCCGGTACGCCCGCCGGGGCCGGGGCCACCGCCGCCGCGTCCAGCACCACGTAGTCGGCGTAGGTGCCGAGCGGCACGTCGAGCCGGTCCCGCAGGCCGATCACCCGGTCACCCGGGGAGAAGCCGGCGCTCCGCGGGCCGACCGCGTCCACCACCCCGGCCACGTCCCAGCCGATGCCGGCCTGCCCGTGCCCCTCCATCAGCCCGGCGGCGGCGAGGACCCCGGCCCGGGTGACCGCGTCGACCGGGTTGACCGCCGCCGCCTCGACCCGGATCCGGACCTGGCCGGGCCCCGCCACGGGAACGGGGACGTCCACCAGCTCCAGCACCTCCGGGCCGCCGAAGGCCCGCACCACCACCGCTCGCACCGTGTTCTCCTCATCCGGCCGCCCGTACTGGACCTGACGAACCTACGGAGAGCTACTCTCCACAGGGAAGTACGCACTCCGGAGTGCGTACCGGACCTCGGGGAGAGCCATGGCCACCAGGACCGCGGCCGCGCGCAGGGCCGAGGAGCGCGCCGCCTACGACGCCTACCTCGCCGAGTGCCCGGCCCGGCAGCTGCTGGACCGGATCGGCGACAAGTGGGTCAGCCTCGCCGTCAACGCCCTGGCCGACGGGCCGCGCCGCTACAGCGACCTGTCCCGGACGCTGGCCGGCGTCAGCCAGAAGATGCTCACCCAGACGCTGCGCAACCTGGAACGGGACGGCCTGGTCACCCGCAGCGTCACCGCGTCCGTACCCGTCCGGGTCGACTACGCCCTCACGCCGCTGGGCACCGGGCTGCTGCCGGTGATGCAGGCCATCAAGGGCTGGGCCCAGGACAACATGGGCGAGGTGCTCGCCGCCCGCGACTCCTACGACAGCCGGGCCGGCGAGGCCCGGGTCAGCGCTGCGGGGCCGGCCGCAGCCGGCGCCAGCCGGCCCGGACGGCCGCGGCCGGATCCCAGCTCCCGGGGCGGGAGCGCGTGATCGGGTAGCAGGCCAGCCCCAGCAGGACGGCGGAGAAGTGGCCGACGCTGGTGAAGTCGCGCCCCTCCACCAGGGCGAGGCCGTAGAAGAACAGCACACCCGCGATGTACAGGTACCGCCACGGCTCGGTGATCAGGTACGTCAGCACCGCCTCGACGCCCGCCAGCGCGTAGCTGACGCCGTAGTCCAGGGTGTACCTGGCGCTCTCCGGCGCGTAGCCGCGGGCGATCGCCCAGTAGAGCACGCCCTCGCTGAGGTAGGTGGCGCCGACGTGCGCGATCAGCAGCACCGCCAGCCAGCGCCCGGTGCCCAGCCAGCGCTCCGCCGGGACGTGGAAGATGTTGTAGAGGACGAAGTAGAAGAGCCAGCCGCCGCCCGCGATCCACATGGCGCTGGTCAGCAGCACCCGGACGGGCGAGACCGCCAGGTAGTGCAGGTTGGTCGAGCGCTTCTCCAGGATCTGGTCGGCCGTCTCGGGCGAGACGTGCCGGATCACCACGGTGGTGGCGAACAGGATCGCGAGCCAGACGTACGTCCCCGGGGCCCGGCGGACGTAAGCCCGGCAGCTCCGGGCCGCGGCGGACAGGTGTGCTGCCACGGGCGGGCCCCCTCGCTCGGTCGGTGTCTGGGCCAAGCCTGGCCGAGCGGCGCCCCCGGCACGCCCCGCAGGGGGCCGTCCGGGTGAGGGCGCAGCGCCCCCGGGGCGTTGTTGCCCGGTTGTGACGCACGGCGCACCGATCCCGGATCCGCGCCTGTCACCCTCGGTCCCACCGCACCGCGAAGCGCCAACATCCCTGGGGGGAAGTACTCGTGTCCGCTGCCACCCGTCTGCGCACCGCCGCCGCCGTCGCCCTCACCACCCTGCTCACCGTCGGCGCCGCGGCGCTGCTGACCGGGTGCGACCCCGAGAACGGCCCCACGCCGCTCCCGACCGGCGCCGCACCCGCCCCGGAGACCACCCGCGCCCCGGCCGCCTCCCCCTCCGGCACCCCGTCCGGCACCCCGGCCGTCAACGGGACGGCGGGGACCCGCCTGACCATCAGCAACGGGACGGACCACGTCCTGATGAACGGGACCTCGGTGGACTTCGGCATCGTCGTCCGCGACCTGGCGTGGTCCCCGGACGGCCGGAAGGCGGCGTTCATCAGCGGGTCGGGCGACCTCGTCACCGCCAACCCCGACGGCAGCGGACGCGTCGTGGTCGCCCGGAACCCCGGCGGGGAGACCTGGTCCCACCCGACCTGGCAGGTGGCGTCGGCCCACCCCGACAACGGCCTGCCCGCGAAGGACAACATCTTCTTCGCCGCCGCGAAGGGCGGCGTGTCCCGGCTGAAGGGCATCGCCGCCACCGGGACCGGCGGGACGCCGCACGTACTGAGCCTGGGCACCGAGAGCGGGGAGAACAGCCCGGCGCTCCCGCAGACCGGCAACACCTGGCCGAGCGGCGGCGGCGACTACGGGACGGCCGCCTACGCGAACAGCGACACCGGCGAGGTCTTCATCCGGGACGAGTACCTGCGCCAGCAGGGCAGCGCCCTCACCAGGGGCTCCCAGCCCGCACTGTCCCCCGCCGGGGACGACCTGGTCTTCGTGCGCTCCGTCGACGGGCACGACCACATCTTCGAGGGCGGCGCGGGCGAGCGGCCCGTCCGGGACCTCACCCCGACCGCCACCACCGACTACACCGAGCCCGCGTGGTCCCCCGACGGCCGGACCCTGGCCCTGCGGGCACCCGACGGCATCTGGACCATGCCGGCCGACGGCTCCGCCGCACCCGTCCGGGTCTCCAGCTACACCGGCCTGCCCGCCTACCGGGGCTGACCCGGACCGGTGCGGGCGAGTTCGGCCCGCAGCTCGTCCAGGTGGGTGTCGGCCGCTTCGTGCGGCAGGAACTCCACCACGTCGAGGAAGCGGAACAGCACCCGGTCCGCGGTGACGGCGTACTCGAAGCCCCCGAAGCCCACCACCGCGCCCTGCCCGCCCCGGGCGGCGCCGCGGACGACGTGCGCCGTCAGGCCGTCCGCGGCGTCGGCCGTCAGGCCCCGGCGGGCGTCGGGGCGGGCGAGGTAGGGACAGACCATCGAGGCGTACAGCATGCAGGCGCGATGGCCCGGCGCCTCCAGGGTCGGCGCGAGGTTGCGGTAGGGGCGCCCGGCGGCCAGTGCCCCGGCGATCGCGGCGCTCTCCTCGGCGCCGACCACCCGCCACACCGGGCCCGGCGCCAGCAGGGCGTTGCAGACCGAGCAGAGCCGCCGCCGCGCGCAGTCCGCACTGCGCCCGAAGTCCGTCCTGGCGAACTGCGGCTCGCCGTCCTCCCACGGGGTGATGGCGGGCACGGGGTAGCCGCGGGTGTCACGGGGCCGGGCACCGACGGCCGGCGGCATCGGAACGCTGTCGAAACGCACCGCCCATGACTACCACCCGGCCGCGCGCGGCAGAAGGCCCCGGCTAGGCGCTGCCCGGCCGGACGAGCCCGCTCTCGTAGGCGATGACCACGACCTGGGCCCGGTCGCGGGCGCCGAGCTTCGCCATCGCCCGGTTCACGTGGGTCTTGGCGGTGAGCGGCGTGACGAACAGCCGCTCGGCGATGTCGTCGTTGGAGAGCCCGGCCGCGACCAGGGTGACGACCTCCTGCTCGCGGGCGGTGAGCGCGTCCAGCCGGGGCAGTGCGGCGCGGTCCTGCGGGGCCGGCTGGGCGAGGAACCGGCCGATCAGGGACTTGGTGGCGGCCGGGGAGAGCAGCGCGTCGCCGGCCGCGACGACCCGGATGGCGTCCAGCAGCTCCTCGGGGTTGATGCCCTTGCCGAGGAACCCGCTGGCGCCGGCCCGCAGCGCCTCGGCGACGTACTCGTCGCTCTCGAAGGTGGTCAGCACCAGGACCTTGACGCCGGCCAGGTCCTCGTCGGCGGTGATCAGCCTGGTCGCGGCGAGGCCGTCCAGGTCGGGCATCCGGATGTCCATCAGGACGAGGTCGGCGCGCAGGCTGCGGGCCAGCGCGACCGCCTCCCGGCCGGTGCCGGCCTCGCCGACCACCTCCAGGTCGGGGGCGGAGTCGACGAGCATCCGGAAGGTGCCCCGCAGGAGCGCCTGGTCGTCGGCGAGCAGTACGCGGATGGTCATGGTCGGCAGCCCTTCCGGCCGGCGCCGGTCGGCAGCGGCAGTTCGGCGTGGATACGGAAGCCCCGGCCGGGGCGCGGTCCCGCGGAGAGGGTGCCGCCGACGGCCCGGGCGCGTTCGTGCATCCCGATCATGCCGTGGCCCGTCCCGGTGCCGCCGCCGGTGCCGCGGCCGTCGTCCTCGACGGTCAGCCGCAGCACGCCGGCCGCGAAGCCGAGGCGGACGTGCGCGGTCGCCGGCCCGGCGTGCTTGTGGGTGTTGGTCAGGGCCTCCTGGATGATCCGGTAGGCCGTGAGGTCGGTGATCGGCGCGAGCGCGACCGGCTCGCCGGTGCGCTCCAGGACGACGCTCAGGCCGGAGTGGCGGAACGCGTCCAGCAGGTCGTCGAGCCCGGCCAGGCCGGGGGCCGGCTCGCGCGGCGCCGCCTGTTCGCCGCTCTGGCGGAGCAGGCCGACGGTGGCGCGCAGCTCGTCCAGGGCGGCGCGGCTGGTGTCCCGGATCCGCTCCAGCGCCTGGTAGGCGTGCTCGGGGTCGGTGCGCATCAGGTGGTGGGCGACGCCGGCCTGCGCGTTGACCAGGGTGATGTGGTGCGCCACCACGTCGTGCAGCTCGCGGGCGATCCGCATCCGCTCCTCGGTGACCCGGCGGCGGGCCTCCTCCTCGCGGGTGCGCTCCGCCCGCTCGGCCCGCTCCATCGCGGAGGCGAGCAGTTCGCGGCGGCTGCGCACGGCGTCGCCGACGGCCACCGACAGGAAGGTCCAGGCGATCAGGCCGAGGTTGGCCGGGAGCTCGTCCACGCCGGGGCGGAGGATGAGCGCGGCGGTGGTGAGGGTGACGGCGGCGCAGGCGCCGGTGCGCCACGCGGTGCGCCGGTCGGTCCGGATCGCGACGGCGTACAGGGCGAAGCCCGCCGCGGCCGGCGGCGGCCCCGGGCTCGGGGTGACGGCGTACGCGATCACGCTGAGCGCGACCGTCGCCGCGGCCACCGGCACCGGCCACCGGCTGCGGACCACCAGGGGCACGCAGGAGACGCCGAGCAGGATCAGGTAGCGGCTGATCGAGTCGTTCTGGTGGTAGGCGGCCGCGGCCAGGACCGGGGCGGCCAACGCGAAACAGGCCAGCGCGACGGCCAGGTCGGTCATCAGCGGGCGGACCCGCAGCCACTGCCTGATCGTTTCGGCCATCTGCACTCCTTCACGTTACGCAGCGGGGGCCCGGACCGGCGGTCGTGCCGGTCCGGGCC
>NZ_JBHUWW010000179.1:0-14063 GCF_042669755.1 Kitasatospora sp. NPDC057223
GTACCGACATCCACGTCGGTACCGGCCCCGGCTCCCGTCCTCCCGCCCCGGGGAACGCCCTCAGGGCTCCCGGCTCAGAGATCCGCCGCCCGGAACTCGCAGATCTGCTCCCACAGCAGCCTGGGGGTCCGGAACATGTCGACGACCTGGAAGTCGTCGGGGATGACGATCTCGTAGAGCTGCTCGATCGCCACGATGAGGCCCACGGTGGCCATCGAGCTCAGGCCCGCGTCGGCCAGCGGGACGTCCGGGTCGAGGTCCCCCTCGAAGGACGCGCCGGCGAGCGCGTCCCGCAGCAGGGCCTCGAACCCGTCGTCCCAGGGCTTCGCCTGCGGCTCCTCGCCGGGCCGCGCGCTGTCGGGCGGCTCCGGGAGCCGCTCCAGGTCGACCGTGCCGGCCTCCGTCAGCGGCCAGTCGTCCACCTCGACCAGGACGTCCGGGATGAGATGGCGCGGCAGCCTGCGCTCGGCGAGCGCCCGGCGGATGTCGTCCGGCGCGAACGCCTCGCCCGCCGCGACGCGCAGGTAGCCGACGAGCCGCTGCCGGGCGTTGGCCGGGTCGGCCCGCCGCACCACCCGGCAGTCCAGCACCGAGGGGTGGAGGCCGAGCAGTTCCGCCGTCCGGTGCGGGCCGACCGGGCCCATCGGCTCCAGCCTCCCGTCCCGGCCGATCCGCGCGAGCCGGCCGGCGCGGTGGAGCACGTCGCCGCCGTCGCCCGAGCCGCCGTCGCCCGTGCCGCCGACCCGGAGCTCCCCGACCACGCCGGCGGGCAGCCGGCGCAGCCGGGCGTCGACGACCCGGAGGCTCAGGCCGGGCGGCGGCGTACCGTCGAACGCCACCGGGCCGAAGAGGCCGTCGGCCCCGAGGGTCTCGATCACCGTCGCCCGGCCGCGCAGCCCGGCCAGCACGGCCGGGGCCGGGTGGTCGTCGCCGTCGACGACCAGCGTGAGCGGCCCGGGGGAGGACTCCAGGACGCGCTGCGCGACGAGGGGCGTGGTGCGCAGGTGGGTCACCTGCCCGGCCGAGACCAGCGCCTTCATCTCCGGCACCGCCTCGGCGGGCGGGGCGGTGGTGAGCAGGACGGCGCCGCCGGAGGCCAGGGCCGCCGTCCAGACGAGGAGTCCGGCGGCGGTGGTCGGCGGATCCGCGCACAGCCAGGACGATCCGCGGGCGCCGCCGGCGCCGCGCGCGGCGAGTTCGCCGAGGAGCTGCCCCGTCGCGTGCTCCAGCGCTCGGTGCGACAGGGCGGTGCCGGGAGCTGCTGGGTTCCCGGGGTCTGCGGCCAGCACGCAGGCCGTGCCGGCCGGGAGGTCCGCCGGCGGCGTCACCAGGGCGAGGCTGCCCGCGTCGGGGCCGTCCGCCGCCGGGGTGAAGGCGGCGCCGACCCGCCAGACACCGAGGACGGCGGCGACGGCGCCGGGGTAGCGTCCGGGCGCGACCGCGACCAGGTCGCCGGGGCCGATGCCGCGCTCGCGCAGTCCGCGCGCGATCCAGTCCGCTCGGACGTCGAGCTGCTCGTAGCTCAGCGACTCCTCGCCGCACCGCACGGCGGCGTCGCGGGGGTACTCGCGCAGCGCCCGGGCGAGGGCCTCGGCGACGGGCAGCGGCCGGTGCGGCTGCTCCCCGGTGCGG
This sequence comes from Kitasatospora sp. NPDC057223, assembly GCF_042669755.1. Lineage (NCBI taxonomy): Bacteria > Bacillati > Actinomycetota > Actinomycetes > Kitasatosporales > Streptomycetaceae > Kitasatospora > Kitasatospora sp. NPDC057223. The sequence continues at coordinate 1,633 of NZ_JBHUWW010000179.1, forward strand.
TCCAGGGCGCGCAGGCCCTCCCGTTCCGCCCGGGGCAGGCAGGCGGCCCGGGCGTCCCCGTCCGGGCCGAGGGACATCTGCTCCAGCACCGTCCGGTAGAGGGCGGTGAGCCGGACGGCGGCCTCGCGGCTCAGCCGGTGGCTGGTCGTGTTGAGCTTGAGGATCCCGGAGATCGTGAAGACGTGCAGCGCGAACTCGTTGTCGTTGTCGTTGTACGTCGCGTCCCAGTCGAGCAGGCTCTTGTCGACCTGGCGGAAGTCCAGGTAGTTGAAGAACACGTCCAGCAGCCGGCCGCCGGGGCCGAACTCCTGCTGGATGACCTGCATGGGGAACACCCGGTGCGGCCACAGCGCGGTCAGGCCGTCGTAGACGGCCCGGACGAGGTCCCCCCAGGTGCGCGTCCCGGCGGGCATGGCGAACGGCAGCGTGTTGAGGTACATGCCGAGGACCTGGTCGGCGCCGACGATCTCGGGCCGCGCGTCGCACACCAGGCCGGTGTAGAAGTCCTCGGTGGCGACGACCGTGCTCATCACCTTCATGTGCGCGGCCAGCAGCACCGCCTTCATCGAGGTGCCCGTCGCGGTGGCCAGCCGGCGCAGGTCCTCCTCCAGGTCCCGGAAGTCCAGCATGTGCTGGTACCGCTCGCGGGCGAGCGTCCGGTCGCCCTGCCAGGCGGCGGGCAGCGCGGTGTCGGTCCGGCCCTCGACCACGCCCCGCCAGAAGTCCCGGTCCTCCTGGGACTCGCGCGCCGCCGCCTCGGAGGCGACGTAGTCCGCGTACCGGAAGGGCACCGGCGCGGGCTCGGCGGGCGTGCCGCCCGCGCGGATCTCCCGGTAGCCGGTGAGGATCTCCATCAGCATCGTGTGGAAGCTGAAGCCCTCCAGGATCGGGTGGCACTCGGTGATGGTGATCCACCAGTCCTGCTCGCCGTCGGCGCGGTGCGCGTGCACGCGGATCAGCGGGGCGCCGGTGATGTCCATCGGGGAGCGGCGCTCCTGGGCGGCGTACTCCTCCAGGGCGGGCCGCCAGCCGCCGGTACCGAGCGAGCCGTGGTCGCTCACCCCGACGTCGATCCGGGCGGTGCGGTGCACCAGCTGCAGCGGGACGGAGTAGCGGTTCAGCTCGAAGCTGGTGCGCAGCACCTCGTGCCGGTCCACGACCAGCTGGGTCGCCCGCTGCAGTGCGGCCGGGTCCAGCTCCCGGTCGTCGCGGACCAGGTACGAGGTGGTGTCCTGGTAGGTGTTGACGTCGGGCCGCGCCCGCAGCTCGATGATCATGCCGAGCTGGGTCGCCGTCAGCGGGTAGGCGTCCGCCACCCCCGGCGGCAGCGCCTCGCGGTCCTGCGCGCCGATCAGTGCGAACGGCGCCACCGGGTCGGGCACCGCGCCGGCGCCCGGCGCGCCGGTCGCCTGCTCCGCGCACCAGTCGGCCAGTTCCTCGATGCTCTGGTAGGCGAAGATGTCGGTGGCCGACACCTCCAGGCCCTCGGTCCGCAGCCGGGCGGCCAGCGCCACGGCCCGCAGCGAGTCGCCGCCGACGTCGAAGAAGTTGTCCTGGTGGCCGACGCTGTCCAGCTCCAGGACCTCGGCCCAGATCCGGTGCATCCGCTCGGTCAGTGCGGCGGAGGACCGGGCGCCGCCCGGTGCCGGCTGGGCCTGCTCCTGCGCACCCGGCGCCCCGGCGGCGGGCCGCGCAGGCCCCGCCGCGATCGGCTCCTGCGGATGGCGGACCAGCGTGTCGAGCAGCGACTCCCAGTCCGCGGCCCAGGCCCGCACGCTCCGCTCGTCGATCACCGCGGCGGCGTATTCGAGCCGCGCGAAGAGCCGCCGGTCCGAGGACTGCGCGACGTGCATGGTCAGGTCGAACTTGGCGTCGGGCGCGACCGTGGAGCCGACCCGCTCGGTCAGCAGCCCGGCCAGCCGGAAGCCGCCGCCCTCCTCGGCGCCCTCCATGTCGAAGGCCGCCTGGAACAGCGGGTTCCCGTCCAGCGCGCGGGCCGGGTTCACCTCGTCGACCACCCGCTTGAACGGGACGAACCGGTGGTCGAAGGCGTCCAGGAAGCCCGCCCTGACCTGCGCGATCACGTCGGCGAAGGACTGGCCCGGCGCCTGCCGCGAGCGGACGGCGACCGTGTTGACCGCATAGCCGAGGAGTCCGTCCAGGTGGGGCAGCCGGGTCGAGACCGGCAGCCCCACCGTCACGTCGTCGCTCCCCGTCAGCCGGGAGAGCATCACGTGGTAGGCCGCCAGCAGCACCATGAACGGGGTCGCGCGCTGGGCCGCCGACAGGGCGAACACGCCCTCGGCCGTGCCGGGTTTGACCGTCAGCTCGACGACGCCCGCGCGCCGGTCGGGGCGCGCCGGTCGGGGCCGGTCCAGCGGCAGCGGCAGGTCGGGCGCGCCGCCGAGTGCGCCGCGCCAGTAGTCCAGATGCGGGCGCAGCGCGGCGTCCGTGGTCCGGGCCCGCTCCCACACGGCGAAGTCGGCGTACTGGACCTCCGGCTCCTTGAGCCCGGCCGGCACCCCGGAGGTCTCCTCCGCGTAGAGCGCCCCCAGCTCCGCCGTGATGATCCGGTAGGACACGTCGTCGGCCGCGATGTGGTGGATGTTGACGACCATGAGGTGCAGCTCGGGCCCGATCGCGATCACCGTGACGCGGACCGGCTGGTGCCGGGTCAGGTCGAAGGGCCGGCGGCGCTCCCAGTCGGCGATCTGTTCGGCGCGTACCTCGCGGCGCCCGGCCGGCTCCTCGGCCAGGTCGAGGACGCGCAGCGCGAAGGGCGCGGGCGTGTCGACGACCTGGCGGGGTTCGCCGCCGTCGTCCTGGAGGTAGCGGGTCCGGAGGATCTCGTGGCGTTCCACGATCCTGCCCCAGGACCGGCCGAGCGCCCCGACGTCGAGGTGCCCGGAGAGCCGGAGCGTCCAGGTCATCAGATAGGCCTGGCTGGTGGGGGCGAGCTGGTGCAGCAGCCACATCTGCTGCTGGCCGGAGGACAGCGGCAGCGGCCGGCTGCGGTCCGCCCGCCCGATCGTTCGCGTTTCCTGAGACGGTGCGGCCACCATCAGATGTCCCTCCCTGTCGGTTCACCGTGCGCGGCGGCGTCCGGCTGCACCCCGCGGAGCTCGTCGACCTCCCGGGCGAGGTCGCTCGCCGTCGGCCGGTCGAAGAACGCGCGCATGGACACCTCCGTGCCGAACTCGGTCTGGATGTTCCACAGCAGGCGCGCGGCGAGCAGTGAGCTGCCGCCGCGGGCCATGAAGTCGTCGTCGGGGCCGACGTCCGGCTGGGCGAGCAGCTCGCGGACGAATCCGAGGATGGTCTCCCGGTACGCGTCCGGGCCGGTTCCGGGCTGTGCCACCTCGTCCGCCTCCGCCACGTCGTCGTCCTCCGGGCTCTCGTCGAGCCCGGCCGCGCCGATCTCCAGGTCGGGATCGGCGGCGAACCGCACCGCCAGGCGGCGCAGCCGCTCGGCGAGAGCGGCGGCCGCCTCCTCGTCGTAGAGCGCCGAGGAGTATTCGAGGGCGCCCCCGTAGCGCCCGTCCGGGTGGGGCCACAGGGTGAGCGCCAGGTCGGTCCGGGAGACCGTCCAGGCGCGCCCCAGCAGTTCGAGGTCGCGCTCGCGCGGGACCTGCCCGACGGTGTCGTCGCCGGTCAGCGCGAACAGGTTCTGGAACAGCGCGGTGCGGGAGAGGTCACGCGCGGGGGCCACCGCGTCGACGACGGCCTCGAAGGGCGCGGCGTGCCGGGCGAAGGCCTCCCGGCAGGTGTCCTCGACCAGGGCCACCGCGTCGGCGAAGGGCAGGTCCGGGGTCAGCCGGGGCCGCAGGACGACGGTGTTGAGGAAGAGCCCGACCACGTCGTGGAGTTCCGGGCGGGTGCGTCCGGCGTGCGGGGACCCGACGCCGAAGTCCCACTGGCCGGCCGCCCGCGCGAGCGCGACCGTCCAGAGCGTCAGCAGGACGACGTACGGCGTCGCTCCCAGGCTGCGGCCGAGCGCGGTCAGGGCCTCGACGGACTGCGCCGGCAGGTCGACCAGGACGGCCGTGCCGTCGATGCTGCGCCGGCTCCCGCGCTCGCGGGCCGTCGGGAGTGCGAGGGCCGGCAGGTCGGCCAGCGTCTCGCGCCAGTAGGCGAGTTGCTCCTCCACCAGCTCGTCGGTGAGCTGCCCCCTGAGCCAGGCCGCGGCGTCGGTGTAGCGCAATGGCGGTGGTGGCAGGGCCGGTTCGCGGCCCTGGGCCAGCGCCGCGACCGTCTCCCGCAGCTCCTGTTCGAGCAGCCGGGAGGACCAGCCGTCGCCGATGATGTGATGGCACACCAGGAGCAGCAGCTGCTCGGGCCCGCCGTCCCGCAGGAGGGCGGCACGCAGCAGCGGCCCGGACGCCAGGTCGAAGCCCTCGCCGAGCTGTTCGGCGACGAGGCCGGCGACCCGGTCGGGCGCCGTCTCGACCGTGCGGAGCGCGACCGGCACGCCGCCGGCGGGCTCGACCACGGCGGCCAGCCCCTGCGCGTCCATCACGTACCGGGTGCGCAGCACCTCGTGCCGCGCCACCAGCCGCGTCAGCGCCTCCCCGACCACCGGCGCGGGCACCTCGGAGGGCAGCCAGACCAGGATCGGGAGCAGGTACTCGCGGCTGCGCGGTGCCATCCGGTCGAGGACCCAGAACCGCTCCTGCGCGTGGGACAGCGGCAGCCGGGCGCCCGCCGGCAGCGGTTCGATCGGCTGCGCCCGCGAGGCCCTGCCCAGCAGTCCCGCCTGCTGCCGCGCGGTCGTCGCGTGGTGCAGGTCGCGCAGTTCCACCAGGAGCCCGGACGCCCGGGTGAGTTCGGCGGCGAGCCGGGTCAGCAGCAGCGAGTGGCCGCCCAGGCGGAAGAAGTCGTCGTCGAGGCCGATCTCACCGGCGTCGAGCAGCCGGCGCCAGGCGGCCAGCACGATCCGCTCCTCGGCGGTCCGGGGCTCCGGGGAGCCCGTGGCCGGCGCGAGCGACCAGTCGGGCTCGGGCAGCCGGGCGCGGTCGGTCTTGCCGCTGCTGGTGCGCGGCAGCGCGTCGACCTCGGTGACGAGCGCGGGGACGAACGAGGGCGGCAGCCGGTCCCGCAGGTAGCCGGTCAGGCCCTCGGCGGCGCCGGTCCGCGAGGTGACCGCCCAGGCGGCCAGCCGCCGGATGCCGTCCGGGCCGTCGACCGCCCGGACGGCGGCCTCCACCACGTCGGGGTGGGCCTCCAGGGCGGCCTCCACCTCGCCCGGCTCGATGCGCACCCCGTTGATCTTCAGCTGGGCGTCGGCCCGGCCGACGAAGTCCAGGGCGCCGTCCGTGCGCGGGCGGACCAGGTCCCCGGTGCGGTACATCCGGGATCCCGGCGGGCCCGCCGGGTCCGGCACGAAGTGCTCGGCGGTGCGCGCCGCGTCGCCGTGGTACCCGCGGGCCACTCCGGGGCCGCACAGCGCGAGTTCGTGGAGCGGCTCCTCGCCGGCCCCGCTCTCGGCCGGGAGCAGCACCACGCGGGCGTTGTCGATGGGCCGGCCGATCGGCACGGCACCGGTGCTCTGCCCGGGGTCGAAGCGCTGGGCCAGGGCGTCGATGGAGCACTCGGTGGGGCCGTAGGTGTTCCAGATCTCCACGTCGGCCTGCGCGAGTACGCGCCGGCAGAGCTCCGCGTGCAGCGGCTCGCCGGCGGAGCAGATCGTCCGCAGGCTCTTGCAGGAGGCCAGGTCCGCCTCGGCGGCCAGCAGTCGCAGCATGGTGGGCACCACCTGCACCACGGTGGCCCCCTGCTCGCGGATCGAGGCGACGAGTTCGGCGGGGTCGCGGCCGGCGTCGGGGCGGCCGAAGGTCACCGGGGCGCCGCAGATCAGCGGGCCGAAGATCTCCCAGCCGGCCGCGTCGAAGGTCAGCGGGGTCTTCTGGAGGACCCGGTCGTCCGGGTTCAGGCCCAGGGCCCGCACGCCCCACCGCACCCGGTTGGCGATGCCCGCGTGCTCGACGACGACGCCCTTGGGCACACCCGTGGAGCCGGAGGTGAAGATCATGTAGGCGGCCTGGCGCTCGCCGGCGGCGACCGGCGCGGTGCCCGGGTCGCCCGCTTCGCGCAGCCGGTCGACCCGGTGCGCGGCCGCCCGCGGGGAGATCCCCGCGCCCTGCGCGGCCAGCGGCTCGTCCACGATCACGACGCGCGCGCCGGCCGCCTCGACGATCTGCCGCAGCCGGCCGGCCGGGGCGAAGGGGTCGAGCGGCAGGTAGCAGCCCCCGGCCAGCCAGACGCCGAGCAGCGCCTCGACCAGGCGGGGGCCCGGGGTCATCAGGACGGCGACGACCGACTCGCGCCCCACCCCGAGCCCGGCGAGGGCTCCGGCGACGGAGCGGGCGGAGCGTTCCAGCCCGGCGTAGGAGACCTCGTCGGCACCGGACACGATCGCGGGCGCGTCGGGGTGCTCCCGGGCCCGGTCCAGGAAGAGGTCGGGCAGCAGCGGGATCATCGGCTACCTCGGCTCTGTCGTCACGGGACGCCGCCCGCCACGGGCACCGAGCGGACGCAGGTCCGTCCAGACCGTGGCGATGTGGTTCAGGCACTGCTGCCGGCCGCCGGTGAAGCCCTCGGCGCGCCAGCCCTGCGGAGGCTCGCGGTACGCCTCCCAGATCGAGTACTGCTCCTCGTGGTTGACCACTACTTGGTACGTCCTGTCCGCGGCCGTATCGCTCACCGGGTCCTGCTTTCCTGGGCGCTTCGAAGAGACGGGGATCGGGGTGCGCACCGTGCCGGGCGGCGCCGCGCGGGTCACAGCCCGGCCTGCAGCGCTCGGGTGTCGACCTTCCCGTTGGCGGTCAACGGGATCTCCCGGACGACGAGGATCTCGGAGGGAACCATGTACTCGGGCAGCTCCCGGGCCAGTTCGGCCCGGATCCGGGGGACGTCCGGCGCGCCGCCCGGAGCGGGGACGAGGAACGCGGCCAGCCGCTGCGCCCCCGAGGACCCGGGGTAGGCGATCACCACGGCCTCGCCGACCTCCGGCCGCCGCTGCAGCGCGGCGCGGATCTCGCCGGGCTCCACCCGGTAGCCGCGGATCTTCACCTGGTGGTCGGTGCGGCCCAGCGACTCCAGCTCGCCGCCCCGCCAGCGGCCCCGGTCGCCGGTGCGGTACAGGCGGGAGCCCGGTGCGCCGTAGGGGTCGGGCAGGAAGCGCTCCGCGGTCAGCGCGGGAGCCCCGAGGTACCCGCGGGCCACGCCCGCGCCACCCACGTACACCTCGCCCGGCACCCCGTCGGGGACGGGTTCGAGGCGGTCGTCCAGGACGTACATGGTGGTGTTCTCGATCGGCGGGCCCAGCGGGACGAGACCGTCGGCCGGCAGCCGGGTGATCTCCTCGCCGGAGTTCCCGACGGTGATCTCGGTCGGCCCGTACTCCGTGCCGACCGGCGTGCCGCCGGGCCCCGCCAGCTCGCTCCAGCGGCGGGCCAGCTCGGTCGGGAAGGCGTCGCCGGCGGCGATCACCAGCCCGGCGAGGCCGTGCGCCTCCTCGGGTTCGAGGTCCGTGCTCAGCAGGTTCAGGTGACCGGGCGTCATCTTGATGAAGCTGTACGGCGCGCCGGCGGCCAGCAGCTCGCCGAGGTCAGCCGGGTCGAGCGGGTCGGGCAGCAGGTCCACCCGCTGTCCGGTCACCAGCGGGGTGAACAGGCTCGGGACGCCCAGGTCGAAGCCGATCGAACTGAAGTGCGGCGAGCCGCCGGTGCCCCGGGCGGCGTACGCCGAGGCCGTCCAGAGCACGTAGTTCGCCAGGCCCTCGTGGTGCACCATCACGCCCTTGGGCGCACCGGTGGACCCGGAGGTGTAGATGACGTACGCCAGGTGCGCCGGTCCGGCCGTGGCCTCGACGGGGGTCGGCGGCCGCGCTTCGACCGCCGCGCGCTCCTCGTCCAGCAGCACGAACCGTGCCGTCTCGAAGGTTCCGAGCAGCGGAAGGTGCTCCGAGCGGGTGACCACCAGTGCGCAGCCCGCGGCGGCGACCATGTGGCGCAGCCGGGGGGCGGGCAGGTCGGCGTCCAGCGGCAGGTACGGCGCGCCGGCCTTCCAGATGCCGAGGAGCGTCGGCAGCAGGTCCGGGCCGCGCCGCAGGCAGACCCCGACCGGTACCTCGGCGCGCGCGCCGTGCGCGAGCAGGTGGTGCGCGATCCGGGTGGAGTGCTCGTCGAGCTCGCGGTAGCCGATGTCCCGCCCGCCCGCCCGGACGGCGGGCGCGTCCGGTGTCCGGGCCGCCTGCGCCCGGAACAGCGCGAGGACGCCGCCGGCCTCCCGGGCGGCGACCGGCCCGACGGCCCACCGGCGCAGCACGGCGTGCCGCTCGCCGTCGGGCAGGACGGTCGTGGCCGCGTCGCCCTCCGGCGCCCCGGCCATCGCCTCCAGCACCCGGCGGTACATGGTCGCCAGCCGGTCCAGCCCGGCGGCGTCCAGGAAGCCGTCGGCCAGCAGGACGAGCGCGCCGTCGCCGACCCCGACCCGCAGCCCGTGGCGCACCGCGGGGCCGGACGTCTCGTCCGTCTCGTCCGGCTTGCCGAGCGCGGCGGCGTCGGCGGCGAAGAGCACGTGCTCGGCCGGGGCCGGCGAGCCGCCGTCCGGCCCGGCCGCCGGCGGTGCGGCGTGCAGGGCGCCGGCGACCTGCCCGACCAGCTCGCGCCAGGTGCGCGCGCCGCCCGGCCGGACCGTGAGGCTGCGCACGACCGGGTCGTCGGCGCTCGCGAGCAGGCCGGTGCTGAACGCCGCCTCCTCGACGAGCGTGCCGAGCACCTTGGCGTGGGCCGCGGCCGGCACGGCGCCCGGGTCGGCGCCCGCGGCCGCGGCGAGCGCCGCCAGTGCGGGCGCGAGGTCGGCGTACGGGACCTCCGCCCGCAGGCCCGCCGTGGCGTGCTTGTCCGTGCTGCGCCAGGCGCTGGGCAGTCTGAAGTCTCCGGTACTCACCCGTCGGCCTTTCGCTCCAGCAGGCGCCGCGCGATCCGGCCCATCAGTGGTCCGGCCTCGTTCAGGATGTAGTGGCCCGCGTCCAGCAGGTGCAGGGCGAACTCTCTGTCGGTCTCGGCGCTCCAGGCGGCCATCGCCTGGCAGCTGACGAACTCGTCCCGGCGGCCGCCGACGACGGTGACCGGCAGGTCCAGCGGCGGGCCCGCGGTGTAGGCGAGGGTCTCGACCACCTGGTAGTCGGCCCGCAGGATCCGTTCGAACATGGCCATCAGGTCGGGGTCGTCGAGCACCTGCTCGGCCATGCCGCCGTACTTGACGACCCGTTCGATCAACTCGCCCGGGGGCAGCCGGTGCAGCGGCGGGTCCTCGACGGTCCGCGCCCGGGGCCCCTCGGCGGAGGAGACCACCAGCTCGACCGGCGCGGGGCCGCCCGCCGCGACGAGCCGGCGCACGAACTCGGTGGCCGGCACGCTGCCGGAGCAGTGGCCGACCACCACGAACGGCAGGTCGAGCAGCGGCGCGACCTGGGCCTCCAGGTCGTCGAGGAGGGCCTGGCCGTCGGTGAGCAGGGCCTCGCGGACCCGGTTCTCCCGGCCGGGCGACCGGACCGCGCAGAGGTCCACCTCCGGCGGCAGGTGGTCGAGCCAGGGCTTGAAGGCCGCGGCGCCGGCGCCGACGTGCGGGAAGCAGATCATCCGCAGTGCGGCCCCTTCCGCGGGCCGCAGCCGGGCGATCCCCCGGCCGGGCGGCCGGGGGGAAGCTGCGCTTGTGGTACCGCCGTTCATGCTGGGAGCGCCTTCCTCATCGTCTCGGCCACCTGCGGGTCGCGGATGACGGCCAGGGGGGATTCGAGCCCGTGGTCGAGCCGGTGGACGCTCAGCCGGTCCACCGCGCCGGTCCACGCCTGCTCGGCGGGGTGCGGGGCGAAGCCGTCCAGGAACAGCACGGCCCGGCCCCCGTAGCGGGTGTAGTCGTACTCCTGGACGGCCAGCGCGAGCCGGGCCCAGGCCAGTTGGAGCCGGGGGAGGTCCCCGGGCCGCACGGCGTCCTCGTACCAGCCCGCCGCGCGGAACCTCGCGTGGACCTCCTCCGGGCTCTCGTCGCCGGTGAGCGCGAAGCGTCCGGACAGCAGGGCCAGTCGGTGGTCCAGCAACTCGTCCAGGCTCGCCGCGGGCCCGCCCGGCGCCGCCCCGGCGGGCGGGCCGACCAGTGCCAGGAGCGCCACGTCGCGGCCCAGCGCCTCCAGCCGGACGGCGAGTTCGAAGGCGACCGCCGCACCGCTGCCGAACCCGGCCAGCCGCAGCGGCCCGTCGGGCCGGTGCTCGTGCAGGGCGCCCAGAAGGCGGCCGGCGAGCTCCCCGACGGTCACCCCCGGCGTCACCGGCGCCGAGAGCCCGAAGGCCGCCCGGCCGTCCACCCACCCGGCGACGGCGTCCCGCTCCGCCTGGACGTGGCTGTCCGAGTGCACCACGAACAGCGGCTCCGCCGGGTCGCCCGCGGTGATGGGCACCACCCGGACGTCCGCCGCCGCCCGGTCCGCCGCCTCGGCGCCGCCGCCCGGGGCGAGCGGTAGCACCCGTGGCCCGCCGGGCACCGCGGCGTCGCGGGGCAGCGTCAGGTACTCGGCGAGCCGCGCCGGCGTCGGGTTCCGCATCGCCGCCGAACTGCGCAGGGGCAGACCGCGCAGGCGGGCCGCGGCCACGGTGTTCACGATCGCGACCGAGTCGCCGCCCAGCTCGAAGAAGTCGTCGTACGGCGAGACGTCCTGCCCGAAGTGCGCGCTCCAGAGCTCGCACAGCAGGCCCTCGACCAGGTGGCAGGTGAGCGGACGGGCGGTGCCCGCGTCCTCGGCCGGGGGAGCGGCCGCCGGGGTCTGCCGGGGTATTCGGTTCCGAGAATTCGCGTGCACGGCGAGGCTCCGTCTCTTGGATCGAGCTTGTCAGGAAGCTTCGTTTCCGAGCCGGTTCCAGGACAGGCATCCGGCAGGCAAGTTGTCCGGACCCAGTTGCCGGTTCGCTGCCTGGAGATGGTGCCGGGCCGCCGGAAAGACTCGCCGTGGATCGTCGAACGGCGATTGTGCATTCAGCGGCGACTCTCGTCCGAGAGGACAGGCGCCGGTCGCCTCAAGGGTATTCCGACGAGGAGAACCAAGCGTGACCTCAACCATGGCGAGCACGAATACCGACCACATCGAAGAGACCTCCGTACTCGAACTCACCGGCGAGGAGCGACGCGAACTGGAGGCGTCGGTACGGCGCGTGGCCACCGGTCCGGCGCTGGTGGACGACCCCCGCTGGCAGGCCCGGGCCCGGGAGGAGAGCTGCCGGCTGCCGCACCGGCTGAGCGGGGCGGTACGGGCCTTCCGCCACGACCCCGGCGTCGGCGGCACCCTGACGGTCAGCAACCTGCCGCTGGCGGCCGAGACGCTGCCGGCCACCCCCACCGTGCTGGACTCGGTGGAGCGCGGCGCCACCGTGGCCGCCACCGTGGCGGTGCTGCTGGGCAGCGAACTCGGGACGGTGATCGCGTACCGCGACGAGAAGCACGGCGCACTGGTGCAGAACGTGGTGCCGGTGCCCACCCTCGCCGCCTCGCAGAGCAACGGCGGCTCGGTGCGCCTGGAATTCCACACCGAGAACGCCTTCCACCCGCACCGCCCGGACTACGTCGGGCTGCTGTGCCTGCGGCCCGCGCACGAGGACCAGGTGGGCACCCAGCTCGCCTCGATCCGCCGCGCCTTCCCGCTGCTCGACAAGGCCGACCGGACGGTCCTGGCGGAGCCGCGGTTCATCACCGAGGCCCCGCCCTCGTTCCACTCGGCGGACCTCTCCAGCCCGCACCCGGTGCTCACCGGCGCCCCGGAGGACCCGGACATCTGCGTCGACTTCCACGCCACCCGTGCCCTGGACGACGGCGCCGAGCGGTCCCTGGCCCGACTGCGGGAGGCCCTGGGGGAGGTGCGCACCGACGCCGTGCTCCGGCCCGGGGACATGATCTTCGTGGACAACCGGGTCGTCGTGCACGGGCGGGTCGCGTTCTCGCCCCGCTACGACGGCAACGACCGCTGGCTGCACCGCGTCTTCGTCCACCTCGACCACCGCCGCAGCCGCAGCCACCGCCCCGGCAACGGGTCCGTACTCGCCTGAACCCGGCCGCCGGTACCGCGTCCACCTGTGGGAATAGCGGATCCATACCGTCGGCATACCGTCTCCGAATCGGCTGTTCCTAGCCTCGGGACTGTCAGCGGCAACCACTGGTTCCGCTTCCTGCGGGGCGCCTTGACGGCGTACCGCGGACACCGGAAACACAACTGGATACCGTGTTGAACCCCCGCCGGCACCCCCGGTCACCACAAGTGACCGGCGCCGGCCCGATCCGCGGCGGCCACCCCGAACGCCACGAGCGCCGCGCGTCCCCGCGACGCGCCGCCACCCGGGACGGCGGCCGCCGGATCCCGGGCCGGGCCCGCACACCGCTGCGGC
>NZ_JBHUWW010000180.1:0-13476 GCF_042669755.1 Kitasatospora sp. NPDC057223
GGTGGGCCGTGCCGTCGGACCGGACCGTGCTCCTCGTGCGCCGCGGTTGACTGTCATGCCCTGGGTTCGGAAGCACCGGGGCGGACGGATTGGTATATCTCGGACAAAGTATCGAATCATCGGATATAGCGGACCCTTGGGTGTCCCCACAGTTCGGATCCAGCGGGTGACGTCGCACCGGCGGAGCGAACGGGCTGGTCGGCCTCGAGAGTTGACGGGCTGATGGCAGGTCCCGTCCGGGTGCGATCCGGGAGGAGGGGGCGCCGTACCGGAGGGCGGGCGCCGGGCCGCCGACCCCGGGCCGGTACCACTGCGCCCGGGAGATGGGAAGAACACGGCCGGCCGCGCACGACCTCAGGGCAGCCGGCGTTGCCGGCTGCGCGGCAGCAGGTCGAGAGGCTCCGGGCGCGGCCGGGCTGCGTGCGGTGCGCCGAGGGGAGCCGCCGGTGTGTTCTGTGCGGTACCCGCAGGCGTGGTGGGCGCCTGGTGACGGTAGAGCGCGGTCCCGGCGTGGATGAACGCGGTGTAGGCGTCGCTGTCCTCGGGGTCGGAGCTCCAGCGTGCTCCCGCCCGGCGCCAGGCGCGCTTCAGCTCGGCACGCGTCGGCGGCAGCGCGCGGAGGTCGTCCCGCAGGTCGTTCGTCACAGCGGTGATCGTAGGGGGTGCCGCGGCGCCCGGACTCCGGCGCGCCCGCCGGGCGCCGGCATCCGGCCTGCGAGCTGCGGGCGGTGGGTCGTGGCGCCCGCCGGCCACCGCCTACCGGTGCACATACTCTCGCGCGGGTCGACCGCGCAATGACTCCGGCCCCTCGCCGGGGCGTAGCCGGACAGCGGGCTGAGCCGTGCGGGTGAAAGCGCGCCGGTGACCGCACCCCGGGTCGCTGCTGCCGGTTTCCCCGGGTGTGAACCTGCCCACCACCGAGGCCTGGCCACCGGATCCTCGCGTCGCCTGGGCCCGCCGCGGTCCTGGCCTCCCGTTCCCTCAGCCGTCTGCGCGCCGGCCGTCCTCCGGATGGGCGCCGATCACGGCGTCGGTGCACGACACGCTGCAGGTGCCGGTGAACGCCGGCAACTGGATGCTGCTCGCCGACACCCTCGCGGACACCGGGGTCGACCTGGCCGTCGGCGACGTCGATGCGCTGCGCCGTACCGCGAAGCTCGACCAGGACGTCGTCGAGGCGCTCGCCCGGTGGATCCGCAGCGCCAACACGGCCCGATGACAGGCGCCGAGTCCGGTCACCAACTCGTGAGCAGCCGGTAGCCGGATCTTCCCCTGGCGTCGTAGCTCCAGCGTGGAACAGGGACCGGGCAGTGCCGCGATTGCCGCGCGGCCGCCCACGAGGGTGGCGCCTCCTGCCGGGGTGCGGCCGCCCTCAGCACACGCGGGCGCTGGCGGCCGGCGGCCCGGCGGGTCCCGCAGCGCCGTTTCCTGTACGACTACTTCCCCTCCCGGGTGAACGCTGCCCGGTTCGACTGTCCCGTCCGGGCGCTGGACCGCTAGGAAGATCCGCAAGTGACGGATCTCCAGAAAGCGGCCCACCATATGCGCATCACCCCCACGCACGCCGTCGTACTCACCGCGGCCACCGTGCTGCTCAGCGCGGCGATCTCCGTACCCGCCGCCGGCGTCACCCCTGCACACCCCGCCCACCGGGCCGCGGGCGACACGGTCACCACCAGCCTCCGGGCGGCCGTCGACGAACTGCCCGTCGCCGACGAGGACCGCACCGGCTACCTCCGCACCGCCTTCCGGCACTGGATCGACGCCGACCACGACGGCTGCGACACCCGACGCGAAGTCATCCTCGACGAAGCCGTCCAGGCCCCCGAGGTCGGCCCGCGCTGCTCCCTGACGGGCGGCCAGTGGTACTCCCCCTACGACGCGGTGACCGTCACCGACGCCACCGGCCTCGACGTCGACCACATGGTCCCCCTCGCCGAGGCCTGGGACTCCGGAGCGGCGGAATGGACAGCTGGCGAGCGTCAGGCCTACGCCAACGACCTCGACGAGCCGCGCGCGCTGATCGCCGTCACCGCGAAGTCCAACAGGTCGAAAGCGGACAAGGACCCGGCGGACTGGCTGCCGACGAACACCGGGTACCGCTGCACCTACCTCGCCGACTGGACCGCCATCAAGACCCGCTGGCACCTGAGCGTCGACCCCCGCGAGAAGGACACCCTGCAACGCCTCACCGCCGCCTGCCCCGACGAGCCGATCACAGTCCAGATCGCCCGCTGAGACCGCTGGCCCCGCAGGAATCAAGACGCCTCCGGGACCACGGCCGCCCCCATCACCTCAGCGGCGGTGGGCGGGGCGCTGGTTCTGGCGGGTGGGAAGGGTTTAGCGGCGCGGGACGCGGATCGGCAGGCCGGCCCAGGTGCTTCCGGCCGGCGGGTGGGGCCGGCGCGGCCCGGGGGCGTTCCTCGACCGCTGGCGGCAACGACCGGGACAGGACTGTGTGGCTGGCCACTGTCCCGGGCCGCCGGGCCGGGCCGGCGGGCGGGGGGCAGGTCAGCGGCGAACGTGTCGGGGGTGAGGGTGATGTACAGGCCGACGGCGGGCCAGAACTCGGTTCGCGGAGCAGTGCCAGGCGGTAGGGGGCGTGCATGGGGCGCGGTGCGGGGCGCGCCGACGCACCGCGTGGGTGGCGTGTGGGTGGCGTACCTGGCGGGCGCAGTAGCGTTTGGCTGGCCAGCTACAGCACGTCCTGCCGATCCATCTGATCTGATCAGCACAGATTACGGAGAGTAACTGTTTCATCGGCTAGCGAGAGGGCTTGAGTCACTGCGGTGCGGTCTAGGCTGCTGAATGCGCCGATGGACACTTCGGCACCTCAGGAACCCCCCGATCGATTTGGCGTGCGTTACGTCATCTCGCTTCGGCTTCCGCTTGGTTGCCGTTGTCTTCGTTCCCGAGGAGTCGATGTTGTCCCGCCGACGCCGTAGAAATGGCCGGCCTCCTACGAGGAGTGCCGGCCCGAATCGTGTGCGGCCTGTCAAGAAGTCTCGTTGGCTGACGCCCGAGAGGGCTGTCATTCTCGCGGCACTCATCACGGGTTTCGCAGCGGTGGCGACCACCTTGCTGGCACGAGGGTCCGGCCTCTAGGTAAGAGGCCGGACCTGGTGCTCGCGGTTCGGTAGGGGCGCCATCCGGTCAGGCTTTTGCGGGCAAAGGCCGGGTGGTGTCCCTCTTCTCACCTCAAGCAGTCCCCCGGGTGGACCATCGGGTCCGTAGACCCGGGATACCCGGAGGTAGCCATGCTCAGCAACCGTAGCAACCAGCGCCCGGCCGGGTGTGGTCCAGGTAGGAACAACCGGCCAAGCGGGCCGATGTCGTACGGCGGCATACATACAACTCTGGCATCACCGGAGTCTGTTGCAGCCAGCCGCGATGAGCTGTGTTGGACGAAACGATACGAGCCACTCAACCCGATCACGGCGAACGTACAGGTCAGAGCTGGCGGTATGACCGTTTGGGACAGTCGGCGGACTGTTCAGTCGCCTGGACGGATTGCATCAAATCTGCAAGCGGCACAGCATTGCCGCCGCCTGCCGGACAGCGGCAGGACCGAACCCCTGCCAGTTGGTCCGCACCGGGCCGATCATCCGAGGAATTGGTCGTGGTGAGCCGCCGCCAGCACGACACCGCCGGCAAAGGCGGGCAGGAGGAGGACCTGGCGCGCTTCCTACAGTCGCTGCGAGCCGAGGCCGGGCTGACCTACCGGCAGATGGGTTCACTGTCCACGGGGGCCTCTGCTGCGACCTTCTCCCGCGCGGACAGCGGTCGCGGCACCCCACGTTGGGCCGTGGTGCACAGTTACGTGCTCGCCTGCGGTGGCCGGCCCGGGCAGTTGGAACGCGCGCGGGATTTGTGGACTCGGGCAAGCGGAGCACCGACGCTGGTCCCCCGAGCGGCGGAGCCCGCAATGAGACGGCGGCTTCCCGGCGCCTTACTTACACCGACAGATCTGGCACAAGCAATGGCTGAGGTACGGGTACTGTGCGGAAGCCCCTCGCTGCGCGATCTGTCGCAGCGAGCGGCAGGGGCTGGCCTTGCCCTCTCCCGCAGTACCCTCGCCACAATTCTCAACGGAACCCGTATGCCCTCATGCGAGGCATTCGTCAGCTACATGACCCTCATGGCGGGCTACCCTCAGTCGCCCTCACGCGATGTGACTGCCACGGAGTGGCGTGAGGCATGGCGGCGGGCTAACTCCGAAGCACCTGCACGGCAGACGCAGGGCGTGATCCGGCCAGCCCTTGCGGGGTTCCCCGACGACGTCCCTCAGCGGGTACGACGACCGCGGCGCATCCGCCCGCCACGGCCCGTACCCGGCCCACTCGGAGAACTGAAGGACCTGCTCTACTCCCTCTACCTTGAAGCCGGCGCTCCCTCCCTGGACGCCTTGGCGCAGCTGATCCGCTCCGACCCGTCACTGCCGGGAGCCCCGGAGCGCGACAGCATCAGCCGTTGCCTGGCCTCGGACACGCTGCCTGCCCAACAGGGCGACGCAGTCAGTATCTCCGTCGCCCTGGCACGGCTGGCCGGGGTAGACCGCGCCGAGACTGCAGCGCGCGCCCGGGCCCTGTGGGTGGCGGCCGCGCGGGCAGCGCCGCGGGAGATACCACTGGACAGGATGACGGCCCTCGCCGTGGGGGTCCGTCCCGCGATCGTTGGGCCGCGAGGCGACGACGACCCGTCACTGCCCCGCCTGCCGGTGTATGTGGAGCGGGCTCACGACCGTACGCTCCGGGCCATCGCCCGTCGCGCAGCCGAAGGGAACAGCGAAATCGCGCTCGTCGTCGGCGAGCAACGCTCGGGGCGTACCCGCGCATGCTGGGAGGCACTGCAGACACTGCCTGCGGGCTGGACGCTCTGGCAGCCGGACTGCTCCCTAGGACCTGAGTCAGTGGCTGCAGCAGTGACAGCGAGCGGGCCCCGCACGGTGCTGTGGCTGGGCGATCTGCTGCGGCAGTGGTTGAGCGGCCCCGACACCGCACTTTGGCTGCCGGTTGTTGCAGAGATCGCGGAAGCAGTGCACTCTCCTGCGCACAGTCCGCTGCTGGTGATGGCATGCCTGGATACGGACACGTGGACCATTCTGGAACAGGCCCCGCGGCTGCCCGCCGGTGAGTGGATGTACTTGCTCACTGCGCAGCCAGTGATAGTGCCCGCAGTTTTCGAGGACAGCGCGGTGGCGACGGCAGCCCTCCATGACCCACGACTGCAGCTGGCTCTGCACCACAGTCCGCAGGGTCATATCGCGGCGTTCCTATGCGATCACCGGCAGGTTACCTCTGCACAGCACTCGGAGGAGATCCTCGTACAGTCGCAGGAGGCTGCGCTGGGCGGTGACGCCTACGCGCTGCACACAGTTGCCGCACTACTGGATCAGACCAAGCGCTCCGCGCAGGTGGCTCGCTGGTACAGACGGGCTGCGGAAGCCGGCTGCGCCGATGCCGTCCGTCCTGCGGCTGACCTCATGCACAAGGCCGAGGGACGCGCGGCCGCCGTTGCATGGCTGCGGCGCCAAGCCGAACACGGTGACAGCCGGGCCGCGCTGGTCCTCGCCCAGTATCTGAACAGCAGTGGCCCGCCCGGCAGCTCCCTGCCCTGGTATCGGCGGGCTGCCGAAGGGGGCCAACGAGCGGCACTGCATCCCGCAGCCGCCCAGATGCGACGCGCAGGGCGCAATGGGGAGGCGCTGCGCTGGTTGCGGGCCCGCGCGGTGGAGGGTCAGCGCGAAGCGCTCCTCGAGGGGGCTTTTCTGCTCAGGCGGCTCGGACACACAGATCGGGCCTTGTCGTGGTACGAGAAGGCAGCGGATGCAGGGGCCGTGGAGGCTTTCCGAAGCGCCGGCGACATGCTTCGCGAGGTCGGCTTCCGCGACCAGGCTGTGTACTGGTACCGCCAGGCCGCCGAAGGCGGCGACCTGGCGGCCGCGCGCAGCGCAGCACAGCTCCTGTACGAGGGCGGCCAGACCGAGGAAGCATTGGATCTGTACGAGTGGACGGCATCTCTGGGAGATGTGGGGGCGATGCGGAAAGCAGCCGTGATCCTTTACCGGGAAGGGCAGCAGGAGCGGGCACTGGGCTGGTACGAGCAGGCTGCGGACACCGGAAACGGTGATTCCGCACAGATCGCCGCCTCGCTACTGCGACGGGCAGGGCGCATCCAGGAGGCGTTCACCCGCTACCGTCAGGTTGCCAACGCTGGCAACAGCGGGGGACTGCGGGAAGGCGCATGGATGCTCTGCGACCTTGACCGTTTCGAGGAAGCTCTCAGCTGGCTCAAGGTCCGTGCGGCCACTGGGCACAAGGCCGCCTTCACAGAGGTCGCCGAATTGCTCCGGGAGAGCGGTCGAACTGATGAAGCGATCACCTGGTACGGGCACGCCGCCGACATCGGGAGTGTGGAGGCTTGCCTACGGGCGGCCGCCTTGGTCGAACAGAGAACAGGCAACATCGACGATGCCCTGCACTGGTACAGCCGTGCGACCCGCGTCGACAACTCAGGTGTTCTCGACATGCTGCCCGGGTCGTCGCATAGTGCCGGCCCGGCCCCCGGCGTCATGGCCTTCTCCGACGCCCCGCAATGGCCTGGCTTCCCCACGTCATCGGCCGAATCTCAGACTCGGGTACCAGTTGCCGCCGACTCGGCCCTGCCCGATATCCGGCCCAGGCCTGTCCCAGGATCCGTGCGCGCGGAACACAACGCGGGCGGTCGCACGCAGCAACGCGGGCGGGCAATGGCCCCACCTACAGAGCTGTAGTCCTGCGCTGGCTGGCAGCAGAGCCAGTAGATGGCGTATTGATGCTGATGGTACTGGCGTACTCGGGCGCACCCGTGGATCGACTGTGCTCTGGCGCTCTGCGCCTGCACAACGCCACAGTATGGCTACTGCCAACCCAGCCGGCCTCGTGTCTGCGGCAGTGCTCTGGTTAGAGGCCGGCTCCCCGCCGCCCTCCGGGGGCACCGGCTGCTCGGCCGGAGCCGCGAACCGGGCGAGGGCCTTGGCGAGGGCGCCCCGGCGCGCTGCTCGGCCTCCTCGGCCTGGGCGGCGGTGAGTGAGGGCGCGGCCGGCGGAACGGGGATGTCCCCTGCTCCGCCTCAGTCCGTTCCCACTCAGCCTCGGTGACGAGCCACGCCTCGACCGCAGCGACACCGTCCATCCACCCCCGCCGGTAGTGGTCGCCGCACCCGTCAGGGCTATCGGACATCACGGACTCGTCGGCGCGTCGGGTCTCACGTCCTGGCGGCGTTCTGGCGCCACCACGTGCCGTCCCTCGCAAGCTCTTCCAGAGTCTGCAGTCGCTGCTCGATGTGGTCGAAAAACTCGGCCGGCAGTCTGACGCCATGGGCAAGGACGTAATGGCCGGGCCCTTCCGGCCAGGGGTAGTAACCGTCGGTGAGATCACGGGACCCGTTGACCCGCGCACAGAACCTGCAGCTCGATGCACCCATCCAGGAGCCGGCGACCTGCGCGTGATCCTGGTAGTCCGGGAGCCACTGCCGCTCCGTCTCGTCCCACGCAGCATCGACGAGAGCAGCAGGGTTCGGCAGCGTCCGGTCGTCGGGCGTTCCCCAGAAGCCCAGCAACCTGACCGGACGATCGGCATCCTCCCGCAGCTCAGAAATGCCGAGAGGCTTTCACGCCGACGGTCGATGCGTCACCCCGGCATCAAGTTCCGTTACGACCGATCGGCACGAATTCCGGCCGCCGCGATGCGGATGCTGTTGCCGGTCAGCTTGCTACACATACTGGCTCAGTCCTCTCCGAACTGGATCAGGATCGCGAAGTACTCACCGTCACTTCCGGCAACCACGCCGTCGAAAGTGCAGGCGGTGACGGGATCCCAGGAACTACCTTGCCGGTTGGTCCACCACGTCGCGCCGGACCCGAGCCACTTCACAATGCGCGTCACAGTGTGTTGGGCGATCTCACGGTTCATGAGTTTCGAGCTGGGCCTTACGAGGTCGTCGGCGGCGAGCGTGGTCATCAGTTCGATCGCCACGTTGGCGGTGAGCGGCTCCAGGCGAGCCTCGACCTGCGAAGCGCTCGGAGGAACGGCCCCGCTGGCAAGGTGTCGCTCCCACATCGGGTGAAGGTCGGCGACGAGGGCGTGCACGTGGCCGGCAAGAGACCCCCGCCCGTGATCAGGGGTCGTCCCGGCCGGGAATCGGCCGTACCGCACGGAGACGGCGGGCCTGTTCGACAGCGACATGAGCAGGTCGCCGAGCTCAGACAGGCCCTCTGCACGTTCTTTGTTCTCCACCCACGCATCGTGCCATGCCGTGCAGTGGGCAAACGCGACTGTCATGTGTTTCCCAGGCACTGAGCTGGCCAGCCTGTCATCCAGCACGATGTACCGTTTGCGGCCATCAACCTGTTTCCCGCCGTCGAAGTTCTCGGCATCATCCAAAGAGGGCACGCTAGTGTCCTGCGCTGGAGATCCGTCGGCAGAATCGGGCGAGGGAGTCGAGGATCTCGTCGGCGGTCTTGGTCCAGGTGAACGGTGTGGGGTCCTCGTTCCAGTTCTTGATCCAGTTGCGGATGTCGCGTTCGAGGGCCTGGACGTTCTTGTGGGATCCGCGGCGGATCATCTGGTCGGTGAGGAAGCCGAACCAGCGCTCGACCTGGTTGATCCATGATGACCCGGTCGGGGTGAAGTGCATGTGGAACCTGGGGTGTTGGGCCAGCCAGGTGCGGATCGCCGGGGTCTTGTGGGTTCCGTAGTTGTCGCAGATGAGGTGGATGTCGAGACCGTCGGGGACCTCCTGGTCAATCTTGACGAGGAACTTCCTGAACTCCGCCGCGCGGTGCCGGCGGTGCAGGGAGGTGATGACCTTCCCGCTGCCGGTGTCGAACGCGGCGAAGAGCGTGGTCAGGCCGTTGCGCACGTAGTCGTGGGTCCGGCGCTCTGGCATGCCGGGCATCATGGGCAGCACCGGCTGGGACCGGTTCAAGGCCTGGATCTGCGACTTCTCGTCGACCGACAGCACCACGGCCCCCTCGGGCGGGTCGAAGTAGAGCCCGACCACGTCGTGGACCTTCTCGATGAAGAACGGGTCGGCGGAGAGCTTGAATGTGTCGGCCAGGTGGGGCTTGAGCTGGAACTTCCGCCAGATCCGTCCCACCGTGGACTTCGACAGGCCGCTGCGGGCCGCCATCGAGCTCCGCGACCAGTGCGTCGCATTCTTCGGGATCTCCTCCAGTGTCGCCGCCACCACCGCTTCGGCCTCGTTCACCGCGATGCTCGGAGGCCGGCCTGGACGCGGCTCGTCCACCAACCCGTCGAGCCGCTCGGCGAGGAAGCGCCGCCGCCACTTGCGGGCCGTGTCCGCGGTGATGCCCAACTCCCTTGCCACACCGACGATCGACGGAACACCCGGACCGTCGCAGGCCAGCACGATCCGGGCCCGTAACGCGAGCGCCTGGGCGGATGTCGCCCGCCGGGCCCATCGCGTCAGCACCTCCCGCTCCTCGCCGGACAACAACAAGGGCTCCAACGCGGGACCGCGACGACGCACCGGCGCATCCGAAGAATCACTCATGCAAGATCTAACGACGGATCTCCGGCGCAGGACACTAGGACCGGTTCCCCGGCAGTGCCCGGCGTGTCGTCTTGGAGACTGTGTGTGATCAAGGGGTAGGGTTCGCGCGCTGTCGTTTCGGGGGGTCTGAAGCGGCGGGGTCGAGGGAGGGGTCGGGATGTCTCGTCCGGTTCGTTGGGTGGTGACCGTCGTTTCGGCGGTCGTGGCGTTCGTGGTGTGTCTGTGGGTGGCCAGGTCGGTGTCGTTCGGCTGGCTGCCGAAGGCGGAGGCGGACCGGTGGGTGGTGGCGACCGCGTTCGCCACCGTCGGGGCGACGGCAGTGGCCGCAGCCGTCGGCTGGTGGGCCGGCCAGACGGCTGCCCCCACCACGGTGGCGGCTCCCCCGGCACCCCCGGCTCCGGTCCCGGCTCCCACGCCGCCGGCCCGAAAAGTCACACAGAAGGCCAAGGCCACCGGCCGTGGCCGGACCAACCAGACCGGCGGCAACCAGAACAGCCCCACAACCGCTGCCCCAGCCACTCCCGCGAACCCCGGCGGACCGGTGACCGTCCACCAGGACGCCACCGCAACAGGCGACGGCCAGGTCGACCAAGTCGCAGGCGACCAGCACACCGAGCAGCCCAAGCCATGACCGCGGACGACAACGCGCCCGAACACGTCGAACAGCACGCCACCGCCTCCGACCACGCCCAGATCAACCAGGCCGGCCACGACCAGTACATCACCAACGTCACGCAGCCGCGCTCGCCCCTGCCGCAGGCCTTGGCCGCCCTTCCCGCCGGACCGGAGAGCCTCGTCGGGCGGCAGACGAAGGTCAACGAACTTCTGGGCGCCCTCAGCCCGGCACCGCCATCGCAGGCGTCGGCCGGATCAGCACCGACGGTGGTGGTGTCGGCCGTCGCCGGCCTGGCCGGGATCGGGAAGACCGCCCTCGCCCTGCACACCGCCCACGCCGCAGCCGAACGGGGCATGTTCCCCGGCGGCGTCCTGTACGTGACCCTGCGCGGCTACGATCCCGCCGGCGCGGTGAGTGTGGAGCGCGCCCTCGGCATCCTGCTGCGCCAGCTCGGGATCCGCGACGAGGACCTCCCCGGCGAGATAGAGGAGCTGGCGGGGCTGTACCAGTCGGAACTCGCCCGCCGTGCCAAGGACGCCGGCGCGGTCCTGGTCCTGGCCGACGACGCCTCCACCCCCGCCCAGCTCACCCACCTCGTCCCCGCACAGCGCGCCCACCGGCTGCTCGTCACCTCCCGCGACACCCTCACCTCCCCCACCCTCCGGGCCAGGATCCTGCGCCTCGACGAACTGACCCCCGAGGCTGCGGCGGAGCTCATCCAAGGTGCTGTCGCCCTCGTCCTGCCCGGCGACGGACGCTGCGAGGCCGAGCCCGGGGCGTTGGCGAAGGTGGTGGCGCACTGCGGGCGGCTGCCGCTGGCGCTGCAGATCGCCGCCGCCCTGCTGGTGTCCGATCCCGGGCTGCCGATCGCCACCCTCGCCGACGACCTGGCCGGCGCCCTGGACGCCCTCCAGTTCGTCGACGCCGGCGGGCAGTCGCTGGCGGTGCGCGCGGCCTTCGACCTCTCCCACCGCCGCCTCGCCCCAGAGACGGCCCGGGTCTTTGGGCTGCTGGGCCTGTGCGAGGGCCCCGACGTATCGACCGACGCCGTCGCCGCCCTCGCCGACCGGCCCGTTCGCGACACCCGCCGTACCCTCGCCACCATCGCAAGCGCGGGCCTCCTCACCGAGCAGCCCGTCGGCTCCGGCCGCTGGCGCATGCACGACCTCATCCGCCTCTACACCACCGAACTCACCACCGAGAACACCCAGGACGCCCTCGACCGGCTCCTACGCCACTACACCGAGCTGGTGGACGCCGCCGACGACCACCTCCGCTGGCTGCCCGGAGACCCCGCCCCCGCACATTTCGACACCCGCGGCCAAGCCCTGGCCTGGCTCGACGCCGAACACCCCACCCTCGTAGCTACCATCGGCCGGCGCCCCCACGCCACCGTCGCCCTGGCCCTCCGCCTCCAGCAGTTCCTGATACTGCGCCGGCACTTCGACGACGCCCTCACCACCACCGAACACGCCCTCACCACCACCCGGGAGCTCGGCGACCGCCGCGGCGAAGGCAGGGCGTTGAACAACCTCGGCAACGCCCTGCGGCAGGTGCGCAGGTTCGAGGACGCCATCGACGCCCACACCCAGGCCGCCGACATCTACCGGGAGCTCGGCGACCGGCACGGCGAAGGCACGGCGTTGAACAACCTCGGCCTCGCCCTGCAGGAGGTGCGCAGGTTCGAGGACGCCATCGACACCCACACACGGGACCTGACCATCTGCCGGGAGCTCGGCGACCGCCGCAGCGAAGGCACGGCGCTGAACAACCTCGGCCTCGCCCTGCGGCAGGTGCGCAGGTTCGAGGACGCCATCGACGCCCACACCCAAACCGCCGACATCTACCGCGACCTCGGCGACCGCCACGGCGAAGGTCAGGCGTTGAACAACCTCGGCCTCGCCCTACGGCAGGTGCGCAGGTTCGAGGACGCCATCGACGCCCACACCCAAACCGCCGACATCTACCGCGACCTCGGCGACAAGCATCGCGAAGGCACAGCGTTGAACAACCTCGGCAACGCCCTGCGGGAGGTGCGCAGGTTCGAGGAGGCCATCGACGCCCACACCCGGGACCTGGCCATCTGCCGCGACCTCGGCGACCGGCACGGCGAAGGTCAGGCGTTGAACAACCTCGGCCTCGCCCTGCAGGAGGTGCGCAGGTTCGAGGACGCCATCGACGCCCACACCCAAGCCGCCGACATCTACCGGGAGCTCAGTGACCGGCACGGCGAAGGTCAGGCGTTGAACAACCTCGGCCTCGCCCTGCGGGAGGTGCGCAGGTTCGAGGAGGCCATCGACGCCCACACCCGGGACCTGGCCATCTGCCGGGAGCTCGGCGACCGGCACGGCGAAGGCAGGGCGTTGAACAACCTCGGCCTCGCCCTGCAGGCGGTGCGCAGGTTCCAGGACGCCATCGACACCCACACCCAGGCCGCCACCATCTTCCGGGAGCTCCGCGACCGGCACCGCGAAGCCCAGGTGCAGCGGAATCTGGGTGACGTGGTGGAGGAGGCCAGCCGGGCGGGTGGTTGGTGGGGTCGTGTGTGGGGTCGCGGGCGGCGTTCGTAGTTTTCCGGCGGACGGTGAACGCGGTAGAGGGGCTGGGGCACCTTGTCGGGCCTGGCGGGCCGGGCGGGCGCGTCCCGGGCGGCAGGGCCCCTGGGACGCTGCCAGGGCCGCAGAGCCCCCGCCACGGCCCGCCAGGCCGCCAGGCCCGCCAGGCCCGCCAGGCCACCCGGCCGCAGGCCAGAAGGAAGAAGGCACAGCGCAGCGTCCCCGAACCGCCACGCGCGCCCGCCCACCACCACCCCACCAACAGCAGGGCAGGGGGGGCGCACAGGGGTAAGTCGGAGCCCCGGCAGCCGAACTAACCGGCCCTGACCTGCAGGTTCTCACTCGTGGCCCTCCCTCTTGGGTGCGTATGCCTGGCCATGGGTCGCCCCTCGAGGCAGCGCAACCCATGGGGCCAGCGGCCAGGGTTGAAGCATTGCAATGCAATGCTTTAGTTTCACTATGTAATTGAAAGGTTTCCATGCCGCTTGACCATTGAATCGAATTTGGCCTGTGCTGATTTGGCCGCTCTGTGAGCGCTGCCCAGGCCGCACTCCTGGCTATCGAAAAGAGGCCTCCAGAGGCTCGCTTGGGCGAGATGCGCACAGTGCCAAACTGGCTGGCGAAGCTGCGGCGCTCAGCCTTCCGGCGGTCACGGTTTCAGAGGGCGGTTCGTGACTGTTTAACTGGTTTTGGTGTCACCTGATGGTGTGGGTGTGGGCGGAGTCCGCCGGTCCGCGGCTGGTGGTCTGG
>NZ_JBHUWW010000181.1:0-13367 GCF_042669755.1 Kitasatospora sp. NPDC057223
GGTAGGCGTCGTACCCGATCACCGAGGGCACCGGCACGTTCAGCTTGCCAGCCGACTCGGTAAGGGTCTCCTCCTGTCCGAGCAGCTGGCCGGACACCGGGTCGACGATGAACGTGTAGCGCGTCGGCAGGCCGCTTGCCGCCGAGTCCGCGGAGAACGCGACGCCCGGCCGGCCGGCCCGGTCGACGACCTCACCACTGACCGCCATGCCCGGCAGAGCGGCCAGCAGCCGCAGGACCGCCGCCCGCTGCCCGGGCGACAACACCCGCTCGGTGACCAGGTCGTGAACCGCCTCGGCAGCACCCGCCGGACCGTCGACCCCCGATGTGCGGCTGCGCAGCCAGACCCGCAGGGCGTCCGCGCTCTGCGGCACCTCGCCTTGCAAGGTCTCCTGCGCCGCCTGTTCCGTCGCCGAGGCCGGGCCCTCGTCCACCAGGAAGCGCGTCAGCTTCGCACCCCCGGGTGACCGGACCAGGTCGAGTTCCTCCGGCACGACCTTCGAGGACGTACCGCCGGCGTCTGTCCTGGTCCACAGCGCCCACTGGCGCCACCGCAGATGCGACTGCTCCCCACCCGCGCCGTCGGGCAGGCCCTCGACGCGGCGCGCGATCTCCTCCAGCTGCGTGGCCGCCCCCGAACCGTCCCCGGTCGTCAGGTGGTAGGTCAGTGCGGGCGGCGTCGCCGCGAAGGCCGCAGGCGTTCCGTCCGGCCACACCAGCACCGCCCCCACAACCGCACTCACCGCCACCCCGGCCACCGCCAGGCGCAACCGGATCCGTGCACGCGGTCGCGGGTGCCGGAGGTTATGTGCCGCCGCCTCGTCGCGGAGGATCCGCTCCAAGCCGGCCTCGGCCAGTGCCGTGTCCCCCGCGATATCCGCTGCCGGGTCGGCCGGCCCCATCAGGTCCCTGACGCTCTTTGCCGTGTTCACCGTGCTCCCTCCGCGCTTGTCCTGCTCGCTCTTCCGATCAACTCCGCTCGTCCGTCCGCCCCACCTACCCTGGTCATGGCCCGGGACAGTCGTGTCCGTGCCCGCATCAGGCGCACCGAGCACGTCGGCGCAGAGCAGTCCAGGACGCGGGCCGCCTCGCGGACCGTCAGCCCCTCCCAGCCGATCAGGGCCAGCACCTCCTGGTCGGCTGGGCGCAGCGTCGACCACGCCCGGTGCACCGCCTCCCGCTCCGTGACCGTCTCGCCGACGTCCCGGACACTGGCGGCGGCCGTGACCGCGAGGCCCCGGTGGGCGTCCTCGGCGCGGCCCTCCTTGCGCCGGTGGTTGGCCACCGTGTTGCGGGCCACCGTGTAGAGCCAGGGCAGCGGTGCCTGGGCGGAAAGCGCGTCGAAGCGGCGCCATGCGACCGTGAAGACCTCCGCGGCCAGGTCCGCCGCGTCGGCGTCCCCGACCCGTCGGAGCATGTAGCGGTACACCGCGCCGTAGTGCTCGCGGTAGACCTCCCGGAACTCTTCCCGTTCCCCCACCGTCCCCCCTCAACTGAGCTGTCTCACCCTGTCTATGTCTGGACCGCGCCGGATCTAACACCCGGTTCGGCGTCACCCGCGGCCGGGTTCGTCCCCCGCGAGGGGCCGAGTCCGGCGTGGAAGGCCTGCGCCGTCCGGCGGCGGCTGCGCTGCCTTCTTCGGCCGGGGCAGCTACCCTCCACGACAGGCGAAATCCCAACAAATGGGACATGTGGTACTCCCATCGCAGGATTCCGCCGCAGCTGCCCGGCAGTCGTCCGTGGTGCAACGGCCACTTCAGCACGCCCCCAGCACCGTCGGTCACGCGAGCGTGAAGGGGAAACAGACCCCCGGTACCACCACGACGAACGGCACAAGGGAGAGGCCGAACCTGACACGGATCCGGGCAGGGAAGCAGCTGGCTCGGGGCACGCCGGCCGCCGGACATACGACGGCCCCGGGCGGCGGACCGCTCCGGGGCCCGGACCGCTCTGGTACTGCCGCCACCGTAGAACGCGCCGAGCGCACCGGCCCCCGCCGGGGGCGACCGGATGCGCCGGACGCAGCCCGGGCCAGTCGGGGTGCCTGCCGCCGGCGACCTGCTCCTGCGTGATGCCCCAAAGGGTCGGGGCATCACGCAGGAGCGCCGTCAACGGCGGGCGGACCTGGCGGGCGGGCGGCGGACCGGCAGGCGACCGCGGGCCGACCGGCCAGCAGTGGGCCGGGGCGGGCGGACCAGCGGCGGTTCCCGCCGAGCGGCTCAGCGCCGGCCGCCTGCCAGGGCCTCGATCGCGGGCACGATCGCGGCGGGCGTCGGCAGCGCCTCGTTCTCGGCCCGCAGACGGACGGCCGCCTCGCGCAGCTCCGGGTCGGTGACCAGCCGGGCCAGCAGCGTGGTATCGACGTCATCGGAAGTCGAGCGCAGGCCCGCACCGGTGGATACCAGCGTGTCCGCGACGATGAAGTTGTCGGCGCCCTGGGGCAGCACGAGCTGCGGGATCCCGGCCTGAAGGCCGGTGAGGGAACTGCCGGACCCGCCGTGGTGGACCACGGCGTCACACACCCGCAGCAGTTCCGCGAGCGGCACCCAGGGCAGTGCCCTGACGTTGGCCGGGAGGGTGCCGAGGTGGGTTAGGTCGGCGCCCCCGACGGCGAGCAGGAAGTCCGCGTCGACCTCGGCAGCGGCCGCAACCAGCCGGGCGATGGCGTCCACGCCGTCCACCTCGGCAACCACGGTGCCCAGGGTGACGGCGACCCTCGGCCGCGCGCTTCGGCCCAGCAGGTCGGCGGGGACCACGCCGCCGCCGTTGTACGGCAGGTAGCGCATCCGCAGACCGCCGGGGTCGCCGCCGAGCGAGGCCGGAACGATGTTCAGCGGGGTGCTCTCGGCCGGGCCGGCCACGCCGTGCGTCTCGTAGAGGTCGGTGAAGTGGCCGGCGAGGCGGTCCGCCATGTCCAGCCCGGAGGTGAAGCCGAAGTTGTGCAGGGCGGCCGGGATCTTGAGCTTGGCGGCGACCAGCTGGGCGGACGCCAGGCAGGAGCCGTGGACCAGCAGGTCGGCGTCCCAGGCGTCAGCGGCGACGAGCAGGCCGTCCACGGTGGAGCGGGAGGCGTGGGCGAAGGCGGCCGCCGCCAGGTCGAGGATCTGGTCCTGAGTCAGGTCGGGCCTGGCGTATCGGGTCTCGGCACCGGAGACGGACTCGAAGGAGTCGCGCAGCGGGCGGCCGTCGCCGATCTCGACGACCGGGAACCCGGCCTGGCGGAGCTGGTCCACGGGCTTGGGGCCGGCGAACAGGACCTCGTGCCCGGCGGCGCGCAGGGCCTGCGCGGTCGGCACCATCGGGAACACATGGGTGGGCGCGGCCGGCCCGGTGAAGAGTATGCGCACGGTCGTCTCCTGGTGAATCGTCAGCTGGTTTGGTCGCCGTGGGGGGCGAGCGGCAGCCGCATGGCCGCCTCCGGACCGTTAACTGACGAACCCTCAGACATCATCCCGGTACGATCGATAATCGGACGTTCTGCCACGGCTCTTGCGGTACGGGGCGCGTTCTGCTCCTCGGGCCCCGCCGCAGCGGCGGTCCGCAGGACGCACGGCCCCGGACGGACCGGGGTGCGCGCGTCACCACGCCCGGGTAGCGGCCCGCCCGGGTCCCCGACCCGGGAGCCGGATGCGGCCGTGTGGTCGGAGCTCGGCCGAATCTCGCCCGTCGCAAGGCCCGGCCGCCCCGATCCGGAGAGGATCAGACCCCGCACGGCCCCGGACGCGGGTGTGCGGGATGCCATCGAGCAGCACATCGAGTCCCCGGCGCAGGCGTCGGTGCGGGCCCGGCCCGCGGCGCACAGTGGACGTTCGGGTCATCCCGCCGGGAGCATCAGCCGGCCACGACCAGCGGCGGCGTCAGAATGCCGTTCGGGTCCGGCTTCTCGGGTCACCGGGCGCTGTGTGCCCGTCGTAGAGGCCAGCTGACGCGAGGCGGCGCCACGGTCGGGCCAGGCGCACGGCGACGTCGATATCGGGACTGGTGATTGAGTCGCCGATGTCGGCGATGGCGAGAGCGGGTCGGTCGTCGTCCGGGCAGCGGGCGATCCAGCGGCCGCCGGGGGCGATGATGCCCGAGGGTGCGGTGGCGCCGTACTGCGTGGGGACGGCTTAGCCGAGCCAGTAGTTGTAGAGGGTGCCGTAGGCCTGGGCGACGCCGGCGCGGGCCGCGTCGTCGACCATGACGGAGAGCAGGACGCAGTCGACGTCCAGGCGCTCGTACTCGGCGAAGAGAGCGGGGAAGTTGGCCTCGATGCACAGGGCCGCGCCGAAGCGGATGCCGTCGATGTCGAAGGTCAGCGGGTCGGTGCCCGGGGTGTAGAGGTAGGACAGCTCGGTGTTCGCAGGAACCGCTTGTCGTACCGGGCAATCAGGCTGCCCCGGTCGGAGACGACGTAGAGGCTGTTGTGGGGCCTGTTCGGTTCGGTGAGCGGATGGAGGGAGCCGAACACCGTCCACAGGCGGAGCTCACCCGCCAGGGCGGCGACCGCACTCGCCCTCCCCGGGCTCGGTGCTCTCGCTCTCGCTCTCGCTCTCGGAAGTCTTGGCCGCGGTGGTGAGCGCGGTGTCCTGGGACCGGCTGCCGCGCAGCTCGGTGATCCGGCCGACCACCCGGGCGTCGTGCGCCGCCAGCGCCCGCAGGACCCGCCAGATCGTGCGGAAGCTGGACGCCTCGATCTCGGCGTCGGCCTCCGCCTTCACCGCCTCGCCCGCGTCGTGGACCTCGGCCGGGTCCGCGGCCGCCGTGCCGTCGCCGACCTCCGGCGTCGGCAGGTACACCGGGATGATGACCCAGGAGACCTTGCCCTGCCGGTAGGACTGCCTCAACGGCCTGGACGATGTCGATGACCGACGACTTCGGATCCGCGAAACACACCGCATCCACAGCTCTCACGTCGATGCCCTCGGACAGGAGCCGAGCGTTGCAGAGGATGCCGCACTCCTCGCCATCCTCGCCGGTGTGGGCCTTGAACTCGGTGAACGCGGCCCGGCGGTCCTTGAGCCGGTCGATGCCGGCCACCGCCTTCGCCCAGATCCGCTCCGGGCGCTCCGCGTCCTCCAGCAGCTCGCAGGCGTCCAGCAGGGTGTTCGCGAACTCCCGCGCCGCGCTGACCCGGGAGTGGAAGGTGATGACGCGGCGCAGGCCGAGGTCGGCGACCGCGCGCAGCACCGCGATCTGCAGGGCCAGGCGCAGCAGCCCCTCGTTGGAGCGCTGGGAGCGCAGGTCCGCGACGGCGGCAAGGTTGAGCAGCTCGCGCGGGTCCTCGTCCGTTGCCACCGGCACCAAGACGCGGTAGTCGGCGAGGTAGCCATGCTCGATCCCCTGGCCAAGCGTCCAGGTGAAGCACGTCTTGCCGTAGATCGTCTCGTCGCTCATGGAGCAGAGCGCGGGCAGCTTCTCGCCGTCGGTGTCGGTGAGGTCGGCCAGGCCGTCCTTCGCGCGCCGGTCGTCGGCGATCCGCGGGGTGGCGGTGAAGTACAGGCGGCGCTTCGCCGGAACCTGGTCGTCGGCGTGGACCGCGGCCCACGCCTTGCCTTCCGAACCGGCGGTGCGGTGGGCTTCGTCGATGACGACCAGGTCCCAAGCCGGGAGGCGGTGCAGCTTGTGGGCCTGGACGATGCGCTCCAGGCTCGCGTAGGTGGCGTACACGGTGACCGGCTCGCCCGCCTTCTCGTCGGCGACCAGGTCGGCGAGCCGGGCAGCCTGCGTGGTCACCCGGGCATGGACGCGGCAGCCGGCCTCCGCGCTCTCCAGCGCCTCCTGGCGCGAGCACGCCGCCACCGCCAGCCCGCGGCGACCACCCCTCAGCGACCCGGCTTCGGCGGTCTGCTCCAGCAGCTCGATCGTCGGCACCAGCACCCTGCCGCGCACCGCGAGACGGCGGGCGCAGCCGGCCGCGATCAGCGTCTTGCCCGAGCCAGTCGCCGCGACGACCGTCGCCCAGCCCCGTACTTCACCTCCCGCACCGCGGCCGCGACGGCGTCCTTCTGGAACCAGTGCAACGGCAACGGATTGACGACGGCGCCGGACGGCTGCACCGGGACGTCCTGCTCGGCGTGCGTGCGCAGCCCGGCCAGCACGTCCTGCTCGGCGGTAGCGGTGGTGGTCTCCACAGCGGCGGCTCTCTTTCTGCTGCTGCGAGGTGGTCCAGTTGGTCGGGCCCGCCTCAACTACAGGTTGAGGCAGGAAGCCCCCCGATCTACGAGGGAGGTTCCTGCCTCGTCCCACCACAGGGGCAGAGCCCAGCCAAGGAGCTTTAGCCCCGGGCTTTCATGACGACTGCCTGGCTGGCTCGTCGTAGGTTCTTGGCACTGCCCGCGAGCTGGGCGTTTCGTCGTCCGCCCAGGTATCAGCTTGGCGTGGTGCGTGCACCCGTGGGGTGAACTTCCATGTATCGGATGCAGCACCTGGCACCCTGTTCCCATGAACACGGAGGTGCTCAGCGCGGATGACTACGAGTCGGTACATCGGGCAAGCCGGAGACTGGCCGACCGGTACGGGGTGGTGACGCTCAACGCCATGGTGGAGGCATGGGAGGCGTTGGTGCGGGACGTTGAGGAGGGGTTCGACGCCGAACTCGTCTGGGAGTACCCGCAGATGCTTCGCTGCCGCGCCTGGTTGGCAGAGGCATGGCCCGAGCTCACCGACAGGATCCGGGCCGAGCGGCAGGCAGAACTCGACGCCCTGGACGCCCGCTTCGAACTGGCTACCGTGCCACTGCACGGCCAGGCCGAAAACACGAAGTGGCACTCCCGCCGACCGCTGCGGATTGTCGGTGACGCTTCGCTGGACCTGCCGGTGTCCTGGCGCGCGTGACACGTTCCAGCTGGCGTCCAGGAATCGGGCAGGATCCCGGAGAGTGCCGCTGAGCTGGGAAGATAGGGCTTGTCTAGGGTCCTGTCCGACCAGCGAAAGAGGCACTCTCCGGGTGGGTGATCGTATCGGGTCATACCCGCGCGTCCGGATATCAGCTAGTGGTGGCCGAGTGGTCTCGCAGGCCGGCGGTGTCCTGCTGGTGGAGACGGCCCGCCGAACGGGCTTGGCCGGTGCGCTGTCGCGGGCGCTCGCACCGTGGCGCAAGCCCAGAGCGGTGCACGATCCCGGCAAGATCCTGTTGGACGTCGCCCTCGCCGTCGCACTGGGCGGTGACTGCCTGGCCGATGTTGGCGTGTTGCGGGCCGAGCCCAGCGTGTTCGGGCCGGTCGCGTCCGATCCGACAGTCTCCCGCCTCATCGACACGCTGGCCGCAGCCGGTCCCCGCGCACTGGTGGGCGTCCGGCGGGCACGGGCCGAAGTCCGCGAGCAGGTCTGGCGGTTGGCCGGCCAGGCTGCACCCAACTCGGACGGCCAAGTGGTTGTGGACATCGACGGTGTGCTGGTCCTGTCTCACTCCGAGAAGGAGGACGCGGCCTCGACACGGGGTCCGGCGAGCCGGTCGCGGGCCTGCTGCGGCCAGGGAACGCCGGCAGCAACACTGCAGCCGACCACATCGCCGCCGCTCGTCTGGCCCTGGCCCAGCTACCGATGAAGTACCGGCGCGGACGGCGGACCCTGATCCGCACTGACTCCGGTGGCGGCACCCACGAGTTCCTCAACTGGCTCACGGCGCGCGGCAGGTGGCTGTCGTATTCGGTCGGGATGACGATCACGGAGGCGATTCACCAGGCCGCGCTGCTGGTTCCTGCGTCGGCCTGGACGCCGGCGGTCGAACCGGACGGTGCGAACCGCGACGGTGCCTGGGTCGCTGAGCTCGCCGGCGACGTCCTCAAGGGCTGGCCGGCGTGCATGCGGCTGACCTGTTTCGCCACCAACACCGTCGACGTTCCGATCGCGGCTCTGGAGTTGCGGCACCGCCAGCGGGCCCGCGCCGAGGACCGTATCCGTGCCGCCCGCGACACCGGCCTGCGCAACCTGCCTCTGCATGACGCCGCACAGAACCGGGTCTGGCCGGAGATAGTCCAGATCGCCCTCGACCTGCTCGCATGGATGCCCATGCTCGCCATGTCCGGCGGCGCCCGACGCTGGGAAATCAAACGCATGCGGCTTCGACTGCTCTCGGCAGCCGCCCAGCTCGTGACCACCGGCCGCCGCCGAATCCTCCGCCTGGCCCGTCACTGGCCCTGGACCGACCTGATCACTACCACGTTCGAGCGTCTCCAAGCTCTGCCCGCACCCGGCTGACCAGCGAGACCGTCCCTTCCCGAGCAACAACCACACCCCCGGAGCAGTGGAACCCGGCGCCCACCCGACGCGACAGCCGGGCCACCGGCATGCCTGTCACCAACCCCAGAAGCCGAAACGGCCCGTCAGACCGCGTTTGAGATCTCTGTGGATCAGGCTCTGCAGGGTCCTCTACGCTCGGCGGATGAGCGATGAGACGTTCCCGATGGTCGGCGACTTCAGAGAGCTTGGGCACGGCAGGCCGGACGGGCCATCGCTTCGGGCCGCCGCGGGCGTCAGGGAGCCGGCTCATGCTCGTGAGCTGATCCAGTACCTTCGCAGCGGTGTGGTTCTGGCCGCAACGGCTGGTCTCACGCATGATGTCCTCAGCCCCGACAGGACCGTCATCGGTGGGCTCTCCCTGCTGACCGATGGGCAATGGCTTTGGTACTCCGACCTTGCCCACTACGTCGAGCACCATCATGTCGCTCTCGATCCCCGGTTCGTCGCCCATGCGCAGAGCCGAGACTGGACTGTGCCGCCAGTCAGTCGTCAGGACTTGCTCGACATGGAGGCCGCGCTCTTCGACGACGTCGCAGACTGACACCGGACTGCTGCACCTCACACCGCAGCCCGCGCCAGAGGCCGTGGGCCGGGCCGTGACGCCGGCCCACCGCGATCGAGTCGCCGGAGCATGATGCCGATCATCGCCCAGCGGATCATGGTCTGGGAGTGGGCCGGCTCGGCCTCGTAGTCCCGGGCGAGACGCCGGTGGGCGGTGATCCACGACAGCGTGCGCTCGACAGCCCACCTCTTGGGCTGGACCTGGAAGCCGCGCTGGTCGGGGGCCTTGCGAACGATCTCCAAGTCGCGTCCGAGGATCTGGGAGGTCCAGTCGACGAGGCGGCCGGCGAAGCCCTGGTCGGCCCAGATCTTCCGGACGCTTGGGTGGTCGAGGCGGGTCCACAGCAGTGGGCGACGGGCGCCGTCGCGGTCCTGGATGTTCGCCGCGACGACGTGCACGGCCAGCAGGAGGCCGAGGGTGTCGGTGACGATGAACCGCTTGCGACCCTTGACCTTTTTACCAGCGTCGAAGTCCCTAGTGGCGGCGGGGACGGTGTCGGCGGTGCGGATGGATTGCGAGTCGATCAGCCCGGCGCTCGGCTCGACGTTGCGGCCGTCGGCCTCGCGGACCTGGCCGCGCAGGGCGTCATGGATCCGCTCGACCATGCCGTCGTCGTGCCACCAGGTGAAGTACCAGTACACGGTGGGCCAGGGCGCGAAGTCGTTGGGCAGCTGTCGCCACGAACACCCGGTCCGCACGACGTAGAAGATCGCGTCCACGATCCGCCGCCGTGGATGCTTCTCCCGCCGCCCGCCCTTCGGTCCGACCCGCGCCGGCGGGAGCAACGGCTCCACCAGCGCCAACTGCTCGTCAGTCAGGTCCGACGGATACCCACCCCTGTTGCTACTCACATGGGCCTCAACGACCACTTCTGCCCCAGGGCACGGCAGATCTCAAACGCGGTCTGACACGTCTGGCTTCCGGTGCCACAGGCCGCCAGGAGCGGGCCCACGGCACCACGTTGTGGCCAGCCCACCCCCGGCGACAGGCCTGCCCGCAAGCACGAGGCGAAGGAGAAGACCATGATCGAGACGACGCCGCACAGCCCGGCGCAGGATGCGGTGGATGCGGTGGGGTGGGACGGTGCCGAGCGCGGGATGCCCGGGGCGCTGCCGGCGCCCGTGGTGCGGCGGTCGCCGTGGCGCAGGCCGGACCGGATGCGGGGCGCCGTACTCGTCGCCCTGCTCAGTTCGGTGGGCGCGACCTTGCTGGTGGGGATGGTGAGCTTCGTGGCCGGACACCTGCACATCGCGGTGTCCTGGCACTGACCTCCGGATCCGAACGGCTGGCCCGCCGCCCCGCATGCCCGGGGCGGCGGCCCGGACCCGCTACTGCGCGTCCGCCGGTTGCGGTGTCGGCTCGGTGGCGTGGAGCAGCGCGGTGTCGGTGCGGCCCAGCAGCCCTCGGCGAGTGCCCGCTCCATCGTGGGGTGGTGGCGGACGGCGAGGACGGCGACGTCGCGTGCCGCGCGGAGTTCGGCGAGGCGTTCGCGCTGTTCGGGCTCCCACCTGCTCCGCACGTCGGTCTGGTCCGGGTCGGGGTAATGCTCGCGGCGCAGGTTCTCGGTCGCGGTGACGTAGGCGTTGAGTTCGGCCCAGGCTGCGTCGCGGGCGCGGCGCAGGTCGAGGAGGTCGGCGGGAATGGGCAGGGCGGGGGGCATGGGCTGATCCTCTTAGCTTCGGTGCGGGCCCGGCCCGCGGCGCGCGGCGGCCGTTCGGGTCATCCCGTCAGGGGTGCGGGCGGGTCGAGGGGGCGGTGCGGGTTGGCCGGGCCGGCGACCGGCCAGGGCCGAGGCCTGTTCAGGCGGAGAGGGGCGGAGGAGGACCGCCGGGCGCAGGCACCACGGCTCGTAGAGGACCCACCCCTCGCCGTAGACGCCCGGGCTCCAGCGGACGTGGCCAGCCCAGCCGAGCGGCAGGCGCCGCCACGCACTCAGCACCCCCGGAACCCATAAACCGCCCACCCGCACCTCCACGACCCGCCACAACGCCACTCCGTGGTCCGGCACACCCGCCACCGCCAGGTCCGGCAGCAGCTTGCCGTCCAGATGCGGGGCGTAGCCGGCAGGCGGCGGGACCGGACGGTACGACACCCCCCATTATCGAACTTCTGTACGAACAGAGGCAAGCTCCGCCCGCCCAGCCACCAGCCGAATGGCCAGCCTGAACCGGATTCCCCGGGCGGCCGGGCACGATGGACACGGGGCACGGGCGAAGGAGAACCGATGCGCACCCGGGACGTCGAGATCGGCGAGACCTACATCGCGAGCATCCCCCAGCGCCTCCCCCAGGAGCTGCGCCGGCCGGGAGAGAGCGCCGAGCAGTGGCGGGCGAACATGCAGCTGCACCTCGTGCGCGGGCGGCGCATCACCGTGACCGTGACCGCCCTCGGCGACCAGCCCGACACCGTCATCGTCAGCCGCGACATCCCCGCCGGCCGCGTCGCCCTGCGCCTGACCGCCGAGCAGGGCGCCGCCCTCGATCTCGCCAAGGGCCAGGAGTACGAGATCGACGGCATCGTCCGGGACGCGCACGGGCGGGCCATCGTCTTCCCCACCACCGTCTTCCACACCATCCCGGCCCGCTGGCTGCACCCGGCCGACGAGCAGCTCGTGCTCCAACCGGACACCGAGCACTTCCACCGCGCGCTGGTATGCCGGAACGCCGACGGGATGACGCCGGCCGAGATCGACCGGGCGGCGGAAAAGGCGCTGGCGCAGCTCCACCACGTCCGAGGCCTGACCCTGGAGGACCCGAACGTCGACCATTCGGTGCTCACCTCCGAAGCGGACCACCGGGAGTGGCTGCGGACGGCCCACCTCGCCGCCTACGACCCGCGGGCCGACCCCGACGCCGTTGTCCTGTCTCAGTGAAGTTTGACCGTTCTCAACGAAGTTTGACCGCGTGGCTCCTAGGCTCTGGACCCGGCCTCGCCTCGGCCTGGGGGACAGGTGGCTGGGTTAGCGCGAGCGCTTCGTCCCACACATCGCCTCCATCTGCCCAGGTCCACAGCCATTGGCGCAGCGACGGCGCCGCGTAGCACAAGCCGTCGTGGGGGTTCTCGCCCCAGTCGGGTTCCCAGCCGTCGGCATCCCAGAGCAGGACCGGGTTGTCGACCGCTATCAACGAGACGTACCACTGCATGCTGCAGCCGCCACCGCTCAGGAAGAGCCAGGACGCCGGCGGCCCCCACTCCGGATATCGAGTGCGGGGGGAGGTCGCGCATGGCCAGTCCGGCTGGTACCACTCCGGGATGCGGCGCGGTGTCAGCGAGGCAAGGCCGTTTTCCGGGCCGAAGCCACCGTCGCCGACCTCGGTGTAGAGGCGTCGGAGCAGGAGCGGCAGCTCGTACCCGATCTCCCGCTCCACCTGTTCGACCTCGGTCTGCGTGATCGGGGGAAACGGCTGATCCGGGAGACAGCCGCGGGTGACACCCGCGCCATCTGCGCCCCAGGCGAGAGCACGCAACCTTTCCAGAAGCACGTCATCGTCTGCAGAGCTACGCCGGGAAGCATCGGTCACGGGGCGGAACTGTAGCCGGGCGAGCACCCGGACGTCATGTAGCCCGACAACTGGCCCGGAGCCACTGTCACCGGACAACCCAATGAAACCAAGCGACAGGAGCCCAGTGGTGATCAAGATCGCGTGGCAACGCAGCCAAGGTCACCCGTCAAAGGTCACTGGGCACAACGGTCAAACTTTGATGAGACAAACCACCGCCGGTCAAACTTCGATGAGACGGGTCAACAACAGCCGCGAGGCCGTGTCCCAACCCTGTCCCAGCCCCGGGCCGAAAACACTCCCACCTGGCGAAACAGCCTGGGACCGTCCCAGCAAAACCGGGCAAACCAGACAGGCTGGGACAGTGCTGGGACAGACCCGTCCCAGCACTGTCCCAATCCGGGAAGGAACCGGCCACCGCAACCAGGACGACGACCAGGCGCAGCCGCACGGACGGGCTCCACCCGGGCACGGCCACAGCGGCCGGGGGTCAAGGAACCGGGGCGCCGGGGCGCCGGGGCCGGCCACTGGCGGGGCGGGGAACAGCCCGCCCGCCTCGGGAAGCACCGCGGCTCCCTGTCGCCGGGCCTGTCGCGCACCGGCCAGGCACGGGGGAACCGGCCCTCCCCCGCACGTCAGCGCACGCGACAGGGTGCCCGGCAGCCCCGGATCAGAAGGGGGCGCAGCGGCCAGGCCGGCGGCCGGAGCACGACGGCGGCCAGGTACAGCCGGACCGGCGCCGGCGGGCGGCCGCAGCCCGGCCGGACGGCCAGAGGGTGGTCGCGACGGGCCGGGCACGGAGGGCGGGCCCGGCAGCTCCTGGCGGCCGGGGCCCGGGGAGCTGAGCGGCGGCCACCCAACCCGACGCCCGGCCGACCCGGACGACGACGGCCAGGAGCAGCGGGCGGGCACGGTCGACCACGGCCAGGACGACAGCCAGGAGCAGCGGCCATCGGGTCGAGCTCGGTCGTGAGAACCGTTGACAGATCGTCAGGAGCAGCCGCGGGGCACCTCCAGATTCCCACTACGTTCTTAGCGAGGCTTCAACTCGGCAGTCCTCCACACACCTTGCGAGGAGCTACT
>NZ_JBHUWW010000182.1:0-13111 GCF_042669755.1 Kitasatospora sp. NPDC057223
GACAGAGGCCCAGGTCAGGGAGTGAATCCCTGACCTGGGCCTCTGTCAGTGGAGCGGGCGACGAGAATCGAACTCGCGTGACTAGTTTGGAAGACGACGGCACCGGATGCCCGCTGAGCTGCTGATTCGCTGACCTGCGGGGGAGCGGCGTGCTCGCCCCGGCTCCCCGTGATTCCCCGCCGGCTCCTCGCCGAACGGGCACGTGGCGGGCACGAGGGCTCAGAACGCCCCGTAGCGGCGCTGGGTGGGTCAGTCTTAATCGGGGGGCCGCGCGCTTCCTTGGGCCATCCTGAGCCGTCTGCAGAGCCCTTCCCGGGCCTTCTGGGGATCGGGGCTGCAGCCAGGCACGACGGCAGGTGTCATGCGCGCGTGCCTGCGCGACGGGATCTGATGTCACCAAGGTAGCGCTGGCCTTGGCTGATGATTTACCGTCAAGCTCGACTTCTTGGCCCCTCGCATGGCTGGTGCCGCGTGGCGCTATGATACGGCTGCTGCGATTTCCAATATGAAGTCGGCTATCGATCCGTGGGGGGGTTGGTGTCTTTTTATGATCTCGTAGATCATGTCGCTACGATAACAAGTATTCCATTTGCCGTGATCGGATTTGCGATCACTATCTGGCAGACTTGGAAGGCGAGAACTGCGGCAGAAAAGGCGCAGGAGGCGGCTGAAGTAATGCGAGATCGCATTACTAGATCTTCCCTGGTGATGCTAATCCCTCAACTGACGAGAGTTGAGGACGAGATAGACCGTGCCGTGAGTGATGGAAACGTTCGCCTCGCTATCTCGTGGATCAATACCTGGAGATGGCAGGCGGGTCAAGTGAAGGGCCTCCTTCAGGCTGCCCAGGCAGATGATCCAAAAATAATGAAAGCCCTTCAGGCTTCCATTGTTGCATCGGGTGAGGCTAAGAACGCGCTATTGGCTGGATCGAGTGATCTCTATGCCGACTCCGCTGTGATGCGTAGGACGATTAGCAGGGCTTCGGGCGAGTTGAGCTCGCTAGCTGCAATCTATGGAATGCAAGGGGAGTGACTATTATGGTCGAGGATGTCCGCCAGCTCAAGATTCTCCGTCTCCTGATCTCTCTTACGCAGGCCAGGAAAATCGAGTGGGAGAGCGCTACGAACAATAGGCATGTGCCGGGTCGCTACTCGGCATCGATTGCTGATGCTACATTCTCCATTTGGAGTAAGGATGGAGATGGTCTGCATCCATATATCTTTGAGATGTACAATGGTGAAGGTGATCAGGTTGGCCTTGTTAGGTCGCGACCGGTTGATTCTGCGGTTGATCAAGAAATGAACGATCTCATCCAAGAGCTTCATCAGGCCGCGCATCGGAATGCGACTAATATCGACGCCTTCTTGGATCACCTGATCGAAGAGCTTGAGAGGGAGGACGGATCCCCGTTCTAGCTGGGTGCCCGCCAAGGCTTCTCGCTGAGCGGGGCGGCTCCCTCGTCGATCGGGCAGCTTCGCCGCACCCGGGTTCTCCAGGGGCCGCCAAGGCTCACGGCGTGACGCTTGCGCTTGGCCTTGGCGGCCCCTGGGGGTTCCGGGTACGCCCTTGGGGGTCCGGTCGACGAGGGAGCCGTCCCGCGACCCACCACCATCACCACATCGACGGTGCACCTTCGCGCATGTCGGCCGCCCCCTCCGAGGAGGGCCGGGGTTTGGGGCAGAGCCCCACTTCTCTCTGCTGCTACTCGCGGCACCGCCGGCCGCCGCCGGAGCGGGGCGTAGACAGGAGCGACGGCGAGCGGCCGGGCGAGTGCCGCGCGGCGCTCGGCGCCGCGCCTTGAACCCGTAGAGAAGGTTTTTACGCACTCACTCCCTTTACCCGTACACCCCGATCCGCAGCGACTGATGCGCTCTTGGCAGTCGCCCGCCGCCGTGCTGAGGTGGACCGCTGGGTGATCACTGTCTCAGGGGGCGGGGATGGACGAGTTCACGGTTGGACGCTGGCGCCGGCATGGGCACGACCGGTTGTACGTGAACCAGCGCGGCGTTGACAAGGCGCTCGGCTGGTACGACTTCAAGACTGGCGAGACCGTGGTGAGAGACGAACGTCAACGGGTCACGGTGGAGAACGTGTTAGCCGCTCACCTGGCGACGGACCCCGCGACCGCCGCACCCTTGCCGGGGCGCACGCCCGTGTCGGAGGAACGCCCTCCCGCGGTGCCCTACTTGGACCTCGCGCTCAACGTTCCTGGTGCTTCCATCCGCCGGAAGATCGATGAACTTGAGCCGAGCTGGCTCAAACGGCGCCTCGCCTACTGGCTTGGCAAGGAACGGACGGAGGCCCATACCTGGGCTGTTGGCCTGCGTGGTGAGCGCTTGGTCGGCGGCCGGCTAAACCGTCTTCGCCGTGACGGGTGGAGGGTGCTCCACTCGGTGCAGTTTTCCAGCGGGACGGACATCGACCATCTCGTCATCGGGCCGCCGGGGGTTTTCACGGTCAATACGAAGCATCACCGGGGCGCCGCCGTCTGGCAGGGAGATTATGCCATCACCGTCAATCGTGCGGCCACGCCCTACGTGCCGGTAAGCCAGAGCGAATCGGCAAAGGTCGCGAGGATGCTCTCGGCCCGGTCTGGGTTCTCGGTGCCGGTGCAGCCGGTGATCGCAGTGGTGGGAGCGGCCTCGATCACGATCGGATCGGCCCTTGCCCCGGTGCTGCTCCTGGACGGCGCGGATGTGGATCGGCGGCTGTCCGGACGGTCGCCGCAGCTTCTGGGTGACCAGGTGGAACGCATCTTCGCTGTGGCCCGCGACAGTCGGACCTGGCTCGGCTGAGGGTTCAGACGCTGGACGACATGAGTACACGCCCGTCGTGCGAGCGGATGTGCGGCAACTCGTCCTGGAGCGCGTCCGTGATTCGAACGGCGTAGACCTCGCCCATGTGGGTGCGCACCTCGTCGGGGGTCAACCAGTCGACCGCCGTGGACTCGTCCGACAGCCGCTCGGTGCCGCCTTCGGGATGGCAGCGGAAGACCAGCGCGACCACGCCTCGGTTCATGTTCTTGTAGACCCCCGTGAGTCGGTCTACGTGGACGCGGATGCCCGTCTCCTCGAACACCTCTCGCCGGACGCCGTCCTCCACGGTCTCGCCCAGTTCCAGGACCCCGCCGGGGGGCTCCCAGGTGCCGTTGTCGGCCCGGCGGATCGCCAGCACACGCCCGTCTTCGCGGACGACCACGCCGGCCACCGAGACTGAGTGGAGAGGCGTTGACGTGGCTCGCTGGGGGCTGTTACTCATGTACAGGAGGATAGGAGACAATGCAGGACTATGGCGAGCGACCCGGCCTCGACGGCCAAGCCGAAGTACCTCCAGATCGCAGATGACCTTGCGGCGCAGATCCGCTCAGGTGTCCTGGCTCCTGGTGACGCAGTACCCAGTGAAGCCGAGCTGATGGAGCGGTACGGCGTCGCTTCCGGCACGGTGCGGAAGGCCGTGGCAGAGCTGCGGACGACTCAGTTGATCGAGACCCACCACGGGCGCGGCTCGTTCGTGCGGTCCCGGCCCCCGGTGCAGCGCAAGTCGTCCGACCGCTTCCGGCGGGCCCACCGTCTGGCGGGCAAGGCTGCATACCTGGCTGAAGCCGAGCAGTCGGGCGGTGTCCCGTCCGTGAACGTGCTCTTCGTCGGCCCGGTGGATGCGCCGGCGGACATCGCGGAACGACTTGACGTCCCGGTCGGTGCCAAGGTGCTCGCGCGCAAGCGCCGGTACTTCCGGGATGGGACGCCCACCGAGGAGGCGACGTCCTACCTGCCCTGGGACGTGGTGAAGGACATCCCGGAGATTTTCGCCGAGAACCCGGGTGGAGGTGGGATCTATGCCCGCCTGGAGGAGCAGGGGCATGTGCTCTCGGAGTTCACCGAGACGGTGCGGGCGCGGCTGGCCACGAAGGCTGAGACGGGCGCTCTCGCGCTGAGCCCCGGTGCACCGGTGATCCACCTGATCCGGAACGCCACGACCGCCGCCGGCGTCGTGGTGGAGGTCTGCGACACCGTCATGGCCGCTGACCAGTTCGTTCTGGACTACCGGTTCGCCGCGCGCGACTGACGGCCGCTCAACTCTCGCGACCCGCCGCAAGATTCTTTCTCGCGGCGGGTTGACTCATGTACAGGAGTCGGGCACTCTTCTATCCATCAGCTCATGTACATAAGTGCATGAGGCCACCTCCTTTAGAGGAGTTGCACGATGGCTACCTTCAAGATCGATACTTCGACCGCGTTCGTGTTCGTGGTGGTCCCGCCGGCGCCGAAGCTGGTGAACAAGCAGACGGGCGAGATCGCGATGGACCGGGAGACCGGTGCCCGGTTGCTGACCGTGGGTCTGACGGTCGCGGACGACGGTGAGGCGAACCTCTACACCGTGACGGTGCCGGAGACCGGTGTCTCGGAGGGTCTGGCGGTCGGCATGCCGGTCGCGGTGACCGCGCTCAAGGCCCGTGACTGGGAGAACGAGTTCAACGGTCAGAAGCGGCACGGGATCTCGTTCCGCGCGATGGCGATCACGTCCCTCGCTCCGGCCCGGGGCTGAGCGCGATGTCGGAGCTGCTGACTCTGGCGGAGGTGGGTGCTCCGCTGGCGGCCGTCGCCGGTGGCGCCGCGTTCGCCCGGGTGAAGGCGCCGGCGGTGTACTGGTCGGCGATCGGCCTGCCGGCTACGGCGGTCCGGTTCTCCGCGACGTACGGCAGCACCATGGACGCCTGCGGGCTCACGGTGGCGCCGTCCCGGTTGCGGGTGCTGGT
Organism: Kitasatospora sp. NPDC057223; assembly: GCF_042669755.1. Lineage (NCBI taxonomy): Bacteria > Bacillati > Actinomycetota > Actinomycetes > Kitasatosporales > Streptomycetaceae > Kitasatospora > Kitasatospora sp. NPDC057223. Next base: position 4,760 of record NZ_JBHUWW010000182.1, read on the forward strand.
CACCCGGGCGGCCACTCGCCGCGAGATCCGCCCGGTCCCGCCGAGGATCCGCCGGGTCCGTCCGACGTCGACGGGCCTGCGGGTCCGCATCCGGCTGGCGCCCGGTCAGGAACCGGCGGACGTGGCGGCCTCGGCGGAGCGTCTTCGTCACGCCTGGGGCGTTCACGCCGTGCACGTGACCGTCGTGAAGCCCGGTGTGGTGGAGCTGCGGATGACCGGTTTCGACGTGCTCCGCAAGGTGCGGATGCCGCGTCGTCTGCCGGCCGGTGACCTGCTGGTCCCCGTCGCGCTGCGGGACGACGGTACGGCCTTCGTCCGGGACTACCTGGCCATTCCGCACTGCCTGACCCTGGGCGCGACGCTGACCGGCAAGTCGGTGTACATGCGAAACCTGATCACCGGCCTCGCCCGGCGCAGGGTGGCGCTGGTCGGTATCGACTGCAAGCTCGGCGTCGAACAGGCGCCGTTCGCCCCTCGCCTGTCGGCGCTGGCCACCGATCCGCAGCAGGCGAGTGACCTGCTAGACAGGCTCGTTGAGGAGATGGAGGCACGGTACGACCTGATCCGTGAGCACCAGGGTGTTCCCGGTTCGGTGGCGGCCGAGGAGATCACCGCTGACGTGTGGGGGTTGCCGGCGGAGCTGCGGCCGGTGCCGCTGGTCCTGATCGTGGACGAGGTCGCGGAGCTGTTCCTCGTCGCCACTCGCAAGGACGAGGACCGGCGGGACCACATGGTCACCCAGTTGATCCGCCTCGCTCAACTGGGCCGCGCCGCCGGGGTGTTCCTGGAGGTCTGCGGCCAGCGATTCGGCTCCGAGCTGGGCAGGGGCGCCACGATGCTCCGCGCTCAGCTCACCGGCCGCGTCGTCCACCGGGTCAACGACAGGCCGACCGCTGAGATGGGGCTCGGCGACATCTCCCCGGAGGCGGTCTTCGCCGCGACGCAGATCGCCCCCGAGATGCCCGGGGTGGCGGTGGCCGGAGACTCCTCCGGCGGCTGGTCCCGCATCCGCACCCCCGACCTGTCCCTCGCCGACGCCGCCCGCGTCTGCCGCGAGACCGCCCACCTGACACCCGACCTGCCCTCCCTCGCCGCCTTCCGGCCCGCCTGCGCGACCGTGCCCGCCCCGGCCGGCGGCCCCTCCCTGGTCAAGCCCCGCCCCGTCACCGGCTGACCCACCCCCGCACCCCGGCCGGCGCGACCGCCTCCGCGCCACGTCCCTACCCCCGCCATGCCCGACGCCGGAAGGAACCCGCCCCGTGCCCATCAAGAGGACCGCCCGGAGCAAGACCGCCCCGTCGAAGTGTGCGGGCTGTGCCGGTGAGGGCTGGGTCAAGGAGACCCACACCGTCGGCCGGGGCAAGAAGTCCCGCCCCGCCGGTGAGGTCGAGGTCCTGTGCCCGACCTGCCTCGGTTCCGGTACCGCCGCCGAACAGCTCCCCTGACCGCCGGAACCGGGCGGATGCCCGCCCCCTTGGCCCGCCCGGTCCCGGCCCCAACCACCTGGAAGGAGGACCCCTTCGATGCGCCTGCTCCGCCCGGACGCCGTGCTCGTGCAAGCCGCCATCGCCGGCGCCCTGTCCTTCGCCCACCTCCACGACCTCGCCTCCGCCGCCGGACAGAACGGCTGGAAAGCCTGGGCCTACCCCGTCTCCGTCGACCTGCTGCTCGTCGCCGCCTGGCACCGCATGCGGACCCTGCGCGCCGCCGGCACCCCCGCCCCGGCCGCCTGGACCTGGTTCGCCATCGCCCTGACCGCCTCCCTCGGCGCCAACGTCGCCACCGCCGGACTCCTCGACCTCGGCCACGTCCCGCCCTGGCTGCGGATCCTCGTCGCCGGCTGGCCCGCCCTCGCTTTCTTCGGCGGCACCCTTCTCGCCCACACCACCACCGCGACTGCCCGCCCCGCCGAACCCGACATCGCCGCCGAGCCGGACCTTCCGCTCTACGAACCCGCGCCGCCCTTCGCCCCGCTGGCCGAGCCCGAACCGCCGGCCGTCGAAGCACCCGAACCGGTCCCCGCTCTCCCGCCCGCCCCGACACCCGCCCCGGCTCCGGCTGTGGCGGTGCCCGCCGCGCTGATCGACCACGCCCGCAAGGTCGCCGACGACCACCACGCCCGCACCGGCGCCCCCATCGACGCGGACACCCTGCGCGCTCGGCTCGGAGTCCCGGCGCACTTCGCGGACGCCATCGCCGCCCAACTCACCTGACCGGAGGCCCCGACATGCCCCGTCCGATCCGCCCCCGCAACAGCCTGCGCATCGGCCCCGTCCAGATCGCCACCTACTACGACGGCCGGGGCCGCGAGAAGCACACCGCCGTCTGCACCGCCCCGCGCTGCGGCTTCTCCGCCGACTACGACTCCCGCCCCGCCGCCGAGATCGCCGCCCGCACCCACCGCTGCACCGTCCGCTGACAGGAGACCCACCCCGTGAACGTCACCCTGCCCCTGGTCGTCGTCCTCGGCGCCGCCACCTGGACCGCCGTCAAGCTCCTCGGCATCCGCCTCTGGGTCGCCGCCCTCATCGCCCTCTTCGGCTTCTACCTCGCCGGCACCTTCCTCGCCCCCGTCATCGAGGAGACCACCCGCACCGGCGTCAACGCCGTCACCACGAAGTGAGGCCGTCATGACCACCAACCTCCTGACCCTCCCTCCGCTCCGCCTCACCCCGGACGCCTCCGGCCTGATCGCCGAGATCGAGGCCTACCTCGCCTCCCTCCCCGCGCCGGCCCGGCACACCGTCCCGTATGTCTGCCCGCTCGGCTCCACCGTCCAGCCCTGGAACGCCGGCCACCCCGTCCCGCACCTGACCCTGCTCGACCGGATCGCCCGCCGCCCGGCCCGCCCCGTCCCGGTCACGGCGGCCGAGCACCTGCGGCTCGCCTCCCGCTACATCGCCGCCCACGGCTGGGTGCAGGGCGCCCTGTGGGACACCGCCGGCCGGGTCTGCCTCCTCGGGGCACAAGCCGCCGTCCTCGCCCACGGCTACGGCACCCCCGCCACCGTCACCACCGCCCGCGTCCAGGTCATGGAGATCCTGCACGCCACCGGACGCCCGGTCACCTCCCCGGACGACTACAACGACCGCCCCACCACCCGACAGGCGGACATTCACCACCTGCTCGACCGGGCCTCCGCCCGCGCGCTCTCCCTCGGTCTCTGACCGGCCCCCGGGGCGGCCCGACACCGCCAAGCATCCCGCCGCCCCGGGGCCGCAACCCGCTTCGCACCGGAAGTGAGTGACAGGACTTGAACCCGTCACTCACCCGGGCGCCCGGACCGCACCGGAAGGACTCGCACCATGGACCTCGCCCCGATCCTCACCGCCGCCGGCGTCCCCCTGATCGGCTGGACCAGTCACAGCACCTGGCTCTACCGCCGCCTCGCCACCGCCCGCCGCGACCCGCTCACCGGCCTGCACACCCGCGACGGCTTCACCGCCCGCGCCGAACACCTGATCCGCTCCCAGCCGGACCGCACGACGGTCCTGCTCATCGATCTGGACGACTTCAAGGCCGTCAACGACACCCACGGCCACGCTGCCGGCGATGCCGTTCTCACGGCCACCGCGAACCGGCTCGCGGCCTGGTGCGGACCTCACGGCCTCGCGGCCCGCCTCGGCGGGGACGAGTTCGCCGTCGTCGTCCTGGACGCCACCGCCGGACGCCTGGAACGGCTGAGCGCTGCTCTTACAAAGCAGATGTCGCTGGTGGGCCGGCAAATCCCCGTCGGCGCCTCCGTCGGCGTCTGCCACCTCGCCGACCTGCCGCACCTGTCGCTCACGGACGCGCTCGCCGCCGCCGACCGCGACATGTACTCCCACAAGCCTGACGGCCGGACCTCCCGCCGCCGCTGAAACCCGAAGTGTGTGCGGCCGGCGCTGGCAGGCGTCCCTTGGCCCTCGGCAAAGCCCGGCCGTCGGTTAGGTCCCGGACTTCCTCCGGGCCACCCCCTGACAAGACCGGGGAGGCAGCTGCTCTACGGAGCTGGATTCCTCGGCAGCCGGCCGCACGGCAGGACGGTAACCCGCACCACTGACAAAGCCAGACCGGTCCCCGGGGCGGCTCGACACCGCCAAGCATCCCGCCGCCCCGGAGACCGCAACCCCTCCCCGAACCGAAGCCCACGAAGGAGACCTTCATGATGCCCCAGCACACCCACGCCCAGACCCGGATCTGCCCGGACTGCTCCGGCTTCGCCGCCGTGGCCATCGCCACCGGCCTGCGCCAGAACGACGGCACCCGCCACACCATCCCGGTCACCTGCCCCGCCTGCCACGGCACCGGCACGGTCCTGCGGCTCCTGGCCACCACGGGCAAGGCGGCCTGACCGGTGGCGCTCCTCGACTGGCGGGACTCCCACCACTGGTCCCCGAAACCGGAACCCTGCGGCGTCTGCGAGAAGCCCACCAACCTGCGCTCGGAGCGCGGCAAGCCCGTCCACAAGGTGTGCGCCGAGCAGTGGATCGAACAGCACCCCAAGCCCACCATCGACCGGTCCTGACCGCCGGCCCCGGAGTCACCCAGCGCCCGACTCCGGGGCCCCTCCCCGAAGGGAGACCCGCCTTGAACCGCCACATCATCGACCTGTTCGCCGGCCCCGGCGGCTGGTCCGAAGCACTCCGCCGACTCGGCCACAGTGACACCGGCATTGAACTCGACCTGGCCGCCTGCGCCACCCGCGCCGCCGCCGGTCACCGCACCGTCCGCGCGGATGTCGCCGCCTTCCCTACCGCCCCGCTCCGCGGCAAGGTCTCCGGCCTCATCGGCTCCCCGCCGTGCCAGACCTTCTCCGCCGCCGGACTCCAGGCCGGGGCTGACGACATTGCCCTCTGCCACCAAGCACTCGACGACCTCGCCGCTGGCCACGACACCCGCGCGGTACTGCGCGCCGCCTGCATCGACCCCCGATCCCTGCTCGTGGTCGAACCCCTGCGCTTCGCCCTCGACACCCGCCCCGACTGGATCACCCTGGAGGAAGTCCCCGCCGTGGAACCCCTCTTCGCCCACACCGCCCGTATCCTGCGAACCCTCGGCTACTCCACGTGGGTCGGCATCCTCAACGCCGCCGACCACGGCATACCCCAGACCCGCCGCCGCGCCTTCCTCATAGCCTCCCGCACCCGACAGACCACCCCGCCCGCACCGACCCACGCCAAGGTGCCCGAACCTGACACCCTCTTCGGCCCCGGCCGCGCTCCCTGGGTCACCATGGCCGACGCTCTCGCCCTTCCCGCCGGCGACGTCGTCACCCGCGGCGAGCACCACACCGGCGGCAACCGCTTCACCACCACCGGCCCCGCCTGGGCACTCACCGGCCGCGCACGCTCCTGGACCCTGCGCACCGGCGACCTGCCCGGCGACCGCCGCGAACTCGACATCGCCGAAGCCTCCGTCCTCCAGGACTTCTCCGCCCGCTATTCCTGGCAGGGCTCGCGGACCAAGCAGTTCGAACAGATCGGCAACGCCGTCCCCCCGGGCCTCGCCGCCGCCGTCCTCGCCACCGTCCTGGAGCCCGCCCGCGTGCCGCTGGCGGTGGCTGCCTGATGACCACCACGTCCCCGCCCCCGGTCGCCGATCTCCTCGGCCTGGCATCCCTCGGCACCATGCCCGCCCTCATGCGACAGCTCTCCGGCCTCGCCGGCTGCACCACCCCCATCCGCCTAGACGGCTGGCGCACCGAGATCAACGAGAGCACCGGGCAGGTCCTGCACCACCTCGAATCCGCCGACCTGCCCGCCGGCAACCTCCTGACCCGCTGCGGCAACCGGCGCACCACCCGCTGCCCGTCCTGCGCCGAGACCTACCGTCGCGACACCTATCACCTGATCACCGCCGGACTCACCGGTGGCAAAGGCACCCCGGAGACCGTCGCCACCCACCCCCGCGTCTTCGCCACCTTCACCGCCCCCAGCTTCGGCCCCGTCCACAACCGCCCCACCGCCGGCCGCTGCCGCTGCGGCACCACCCACCCCACCGACGACCCGGCCCTCGGCTCACCCCTCAACCCCGACACTTACGACTACGAAGCCGCGGTTCTCTGGAACGCCCACGCGGGCAAGATCTGGGCCCGCTTCTCCATCCACCTGCGCCGCGAAGTCGCGAAGCGAGCCGGCCTCACCCAACGGGACTTCAAGGACTTCGCCCGGATCTCCTTCGGCAAGGTCGCCGAGTACCAGAAACGCGGCGCGATCCACTTCCACGCCGTCATCCGCCTCGACGGCCACGACGGCGGCCACCAACCCCCGCCCTCCTGGGCCTCCGCCGAACTGCTCACCGACGCGATCCGCGCCGCCGCCCGCCGCACCGAGATCCCCGGCCCGCTCGTCAACGGCCGGGAGCACCGCTTCTCCTTCGGAAACCAGCTCGATATCCGCACCATCCGTAGTGCCGACTTCACCGGCCCTGTCCAGATCACCGAGCGGGCCGTCGCCGCCTACATCGCCAAGTACGCGACCAAGGGAGCCGAGACCGCCACCGGCGCACTCGACCGACCTGTCCGCTTCCTCGCCGAGATCGGACACCTCGACATCCCCGAGCACGCCCGCCGGCTCATCCGCACCTGCTGGGACCTCGGCACCGACCCCGATCTCGAAGACCTCCGCCTCCGGGCCTGGGCCCACATGCTCGGCTTCCGGGGCCACTTCTCGACCAAGACCCGCAAGTACTCGACCACCCTCGGCGCACTCCGCAACGCCCGCGCCGCCTGGCGCCGCGCTCAGGCCCTCGAACACCTCCACGGCCCCGACAACCCGGACACCGAAGAGGAGACGACTCTCGTCCTCGCCCACTGGGCCTTCGCCGGCACCGGCCTCACCCCCGGCGAGTCCTGGCTCACCGCCGCACTGCAACCCGCACCCGGAACGGAAGGAGAACCCACCCATGCCTGACCACCTGCTCGACGTCGACCAGGTCGCCGTGATCCTCGGCACCACGTCCCGGTTCCCGCGTCGGCTGATCGAGGAGCGCCGGATCGAGTACGTCAAGGTTGGGCGGCACGTCCGCATCCGGGCCTCGGTCCTGGCGGACTTCATCGCCGCGAACACCGTGTCGCCGGCCCGGCGCCGCGTCCGGCTGGGGGTGGCTGCCTGATGGCCGGCAAGCGCACGTTCGGCCGGGTCCGCAAGCTGCCCTCCGGCCGCTGGCAGGCTCGGTACCCCGGCCCCGACGGCATCGACCGCCCGGCGCCGGAGACCTTCGCGACCAAGAAGCTGGCGGATGACTGGCTGGCCGCCATGCAGACCGAGCTGAGGGCGGGGGACTGGTCCGACCCCGACGCCGGCCGGGTCACCTTCGGCGTCTTCGCCAAAGCCTGGATCGCCGAGCGGGGCCTGAGCGCCGGCACCGTTCAGTTGTACGAGACGCTGCTCCGGCTCCACCTCGCCCCGACCTTCGGGCGGACCGCCGTCGCCGACATCTCCTCGGCCGCCGTCCGGGCCTGGCGCGCCGCCCGCCTCGCCGCTGGCACCGGGGCCTCGACCGTCGCCAAGTCCTACGCCCTGCTGCGGGCGATCCTGAACACGGCGGTGGCCGACCGACTGATCCGCCGCAACCCGTGCCAGATCAAGGGCGGCAGCAAGGAGGAGACCCCGGAGCGTCCGACCGCCACCGTGGCCGAGGTGTACGCCATCGCCGCGCAGATCGATGAGCGGTACCGCGCCCTGGTCCTGATCGCCGCCTTCTGCGGACTGCGCTGGGGCGAGCTGATCGGGCTCCGCCGCCGGGACGTCGACACCGGACTCGGCACCGTGAGAGTGCGTCAGTCGATGGCGGAGCTGAGGAACGGTGAGCGGGTCGCCAAGCTGCCCAAGACGGCGGCCGGGGTCCGGACCGTGGCCATTCCGGAGGTGATCCTCGCGGAGGTCAAGCGGCACCTGAAGCTGTTCGCCGAGCCGGCCAGCGACGGCCGGGTGTTCCTGGGGGCCAAGGGGGCCACGCCCCGCCGTAACCACTTCAACCGGGTCTGGCACCGGGCCTGCGCCGCTGCCGGCGTGACCGGTCTGCGGTTCCACGACCTGCGCCACACCGGGAACACCCTGGCCGCCTCGACCGGGGCGAGTACCCGTGAGCTGATGGCGAGGATGGGTCACAGCACCGCCCGCGCCGCGCTGATCTACCAGCACGCCACCGCCGAGCGCGAGCGTTCGATCGCCAAGGCGGTCAGCGACCTCGTGAAGAAGGCCCGGCCGAAGCCGAACCGGAAGAAGATCGATCCGAACGGGCACGGCACGGGCACGCCGGACTGAAAGACCAGGGGAACGACAGAGGCCCAGGTCAGGGAGTGAATCCCTGACCTGGGCCTCTGTCAGTGGAGCGGGCGACGAGAATCGAACTCGCGTGACTAGTTTG
>NZ_JBHUWW010000183.1:0-13074 GCF_042669755.1 Kitasatospora sp. NPDC057223
CTCCACGGCCCGGCCGTGGAGATTCCGGCCCGGTCCGGCCGCCGGAGGCCGCTCCCGCTCGTCCTCAGTCCGGTGCGACGACGGACTGCGCGTGGTGGAAGACGTTCTGCTGGTCCCAGGTGCGCTTCGCCAGCTGGAGCCGCGCGTAGTTCTGCTTGTAGTACAGCCGGGGGTACTGCGGCGCCGGATCGGCGGTGGTACCGAGGTCGACGTCCGGGTAGTTGACGTAGCAGCCGTCCGTGCCGAGGTCGTGGCCCGGGTCGCTGATCTCGGGCACGCCGCCCGTCTCGGCGTAGGTGTCCTGGTAGAGGCCCCGGAGGAAGTCCAGGTGGGCGTCGTCCTGGGCGGGTACGGTCCAGTACGTCTGGTACTGCAGCTTCATGCAGGAGTCCCGCTGCGGGACGGCCGTGGCGCACGGGTCTACGGCGTTGACCCGGCCCCCGTAGGAGTCGATCTGGACCAGGGTCTGCGTCAGGTCCACCCCCGGCACGTCCTTGGTGAGCCACGTCCAGACCGCGCCGATGTTGTGGTCGGAGAAGGGCTTGCGGTGGTACGCCGACTTGTACTTGCCGCGCTGGTTGGCACCCGAGCCGTTGAGGGTCTGGGTCGCCTGCAGCCACGGCATCTGACGGCGCCGGTCCGGGTACGGCAGGAAGAGCCCGCCGGCGCTGTCCGTCTGGACGGTCGCCGGAGTGGTGAGCCCCGCCTCCATCGCGCTCAGGTACTCGTCGAGCGGGCCGGTGTCCTCGCCGGCCCACTGGCTGAACAGGGCGATGTTGCCGTTCGTCCGGTGGGTGAGCTTCAGGATGCTGAACAGCCCCTGGTAGACCGGCTCGTCGGGCCCGCTGTGGGCGGCGAAGAACTCGCCGAAGTTCTTCATCAGCCGGGTGAAGTCCTCCGGCCGCTTCAGGATCTCGGCCCAGGGCCAGGCGATGCTGCTGAGCCAGACCCGCGCCGGCGGCCTCGGCAGGCTCTCGGCGAAGTAGTACCGCAGGACGACCCCGAAGTTCCCGCCCCCGCCGCCGGTGTGCGCCCAGAACAGGTGCGCGGTGTCCGAGCCCGCCGGGTCCGAGCGGTGCGCGCTGGTCACCTCGGCCCGGCCGTCCCTGACCGTGACGACGTCGACCTGGGTGAGGTGATCGACGGTGAGCCCGTCCCGCCGGTTGAGGCAGCCGTAGCCGCCGCCGCAGATGTGCCCGCCCGCGCCGACCGAGTAGCAGGACCCGGCGGGCACCGTCACGTCGTACTTGCGGAACAGCTCCGTGTACATGTCCCAGACGGTGGCGCCGGCCTCCACGCAGTAGGCCGCCGCGCCGTACTTGTCGGTGGTGCGGTACACCCCCTTCCGGGTGCTGAGATCCAGAATGGCGCCGCCGGTGTTCTCCACGAAGTCCTCGTAGCAGTGCCCGCCGCTGCGCACGGTGGGCCGCAGGCCACGCTGAAGGGCCTCCCGGACGGCGGAGACCGCGCTCCGGTCGTCGGTGACCAGCTGGATGTACGCGGGCTCGCTCGTCCAGCGCTGGTTGAAGCCCTGGCTGAGGGTCTCGTAGCGGCCGTCCCCGGGGAGGACCCGCAGGTCACCGGAGTCGGACGGGCCGCCGGGCCCGGGGACGGCGGGGACCGCCCGGGCGGGCGCGACACCGAGCGCGGTCACCGACGCCCCGGCCGCGACCGCCCCCGCGGTGCTCAGGAGTCCGCGTCGGGAAATCTCGTGATCCACGTGTCGACTCGCCTTCAGCAGAATTGGACAGGTATGGGCCGCACAGGACGGCCGGCAGGCAGGGCGGAGGCAGGCGCCTGCATTCGGTCATTCGCTGACGAAGCTTCAAATCAAGCGGATTCCCGGCGAATTGAAGCTAGCACCGTTGATTCGCCGGTGTCCGCCGCGACACTCCGCCCGCGCTGCTTGCCGAGCACATTCGCGGCCGGCCCCTCCTCGACGATCCGTCCGGCGTCGAGCACCGCCGCGCGGTCCGCGACCGCCGCCGCGGCGAGATCGTGGGTGATCAACAGGACGGTCAGGCCGGTCCGTTCGCGCAGCTCCGCGAGCAGGCCGAGGATCGAGCGGGTGTTCGCCCCGTCCAGGCCGGAGGTGATCTCGTCGCAGACCAGGACCCGCGGCGCGGCCGCCAGGGCCCGTGCCAGTGCGGCCCGTTGCAGCTCCCCGCCGGAGAGCTCGGCCGGCCGGCGGGCGGTGAGGGCGGCGGGGAGCCCCACCTCCGCCAGCAGCCGCCGCGCCGAGTCGGCGGCCCTCGAACGGCTCAGCCCGTGCAGGCGGACGGCGGTACGGGCCACCTGGGCGGCCACCGGACGGTGCTCGTCGAAGGCCGCGCGGGCGTCCTGGAACACGTACTGCACGGAGGCGAGTTCGGCGCGCGAGCGGCTGCGCAGGCTCGGCGGGAGCGGGCGGCCGTCGACGGTCACCGGGCCCCGCAGGCTGCTGTGCAGGCCTGCCACGCAGCGGCCGAGCGTCGTCTTCCCGCTGCCCGAGGGGCCGATCAGCGCCAGGCACTCGCCCGCGCCCACGGTGAGGCCGACCCCGTGCAGGGCCCGCACTCCGTCGGGGTGGTGGGCGTCCAGCGGTCCGACGGCCAGCCTGGCGACGGGGGCGACGGGGGCGACGGGGGCGGAGCCGGGAGCAGGGGCAGGGGCAGGGGCAGGAACGGGGGCGGGGGCGCCGAGCAGCTTCGCCGCCGGGCCGGAGCGGGCCGTCCGGCCGTCCGCCATGAACACCACGTCGTCGGCCAACGCCCGCACCACGTCCAGGTCGTGGCTGAGCAGCAGGATTCCGGTGCCGCCGGCCGCGACCGCCGCCAGCTCCTCGACGACGAGCCGTTTGGTCAGCGGGTCCTGGCCGGTGGTGGGCTCGTCGGCGACGATCACCCGGGCGCCGGCCAGCAGTGCCTGGGCCAGCACGACCCGCTGCTGCTGGCCGCCGGACAGCTGGTGGGGGAAGCGGCGCAGTACCTCGGCGGGGTCGGCGAGGCGCGCGCGGAGCAGGGCCGCGCGCACCTCGGCCGGGCCGCCGCCGCGCAGCCGGGCGATGTCCGCCAGCAGGGCGCCGACCCGGCGGGCCGGGTTGAGCGCCGCGGCCGGCTGCTGCGGCAGGTAGCCGACGCCGTCGGCGGGCACGCCGATCCGGCCCGAGACGACGGCGCCGGGCGGGTACTCGCCGAGCAGGGCGAGACCGGTCGTGGTCTTGCCGCTGCCGGAGGCTCCGAGCAGCGCGGTGACCCGGCCCGGGTACACCCGCAGGTTCACCCCCGCCACGATCGGGCGGCCGCCGACCTCCACCCGCAGGTCGGTCAACTCGGCCACCGGTCGCAAGAGTTCGGTCATCGGGAATCCTTCCGGTGGCCGCGTTGCAGGGCGGCGTCGAGCAGCAGGCCGGTGCCGGTCGAGAGCGCGGCGATCAACGCGGCGGGTACCACCACCGCGAGCGGCTGGAGTGCCAGGCCGGGCCGGTTGCGGTCGACCATCACGGCCCAGTCGGCGGCGTCCGGCTGCACGCCGACCCCGAGGAACGCGGCCGTGCCGACCAGGTGGAGTGCGCCGACCAGCCGGGTGCCGGCGTCCGCGGCCAGCGTTCGGCGCAGCGAACGGACGGTGTAGCCGAGGGCGACGCGCACCCAGGTCTCGCCCTGCATCCGCATCGCCTCCACCGCCGGGCGGGCGGCGACCTCGACGGCGGCCGCCTGCACCACCCGGGCGGCGTCCGGGACGGCGACCGCTGCCACCAGCAGGCTCAGCGCGGCCGGGCCGGGTGCCGCCGCCGAGGCCACCACCAGGACGAGGACGAGGGAGGGCACCGCACTCAGCCCGTCCAGCGGACGCATCAGCGACTCCTCCAGCCACCGGCGCCGGGTGAGCGCGGCCGACAGGCCGAGCGGGACGGCGACCGCGTACGTCAGACCGGTCGCCGCCAGCGCGACCACGGCGACGGAGCGTCCGCCCAGCAGCACCTGCCGCCAGGCGTCGCGGCCGGTGAAGTCGGTGCCGAGCCAGTGGCCTGCGCCCGGCGTGAAGGAGACGCCGCGTGGCCCGGCCGGGCCGGCGGCGAGCGGCCCGAGCAGGGCGAGCAGCAGCGGGACGGCGACCAGCGCGGCGCCGAGGGCGTAGCGGCGGCGGTGGCCGTTCACGGGGCCGCTGTTCACATGGTGGCTGTTCGCGCGGCGGCCCTTCACGCGGCGGCCGTCGAGCGCGGGGCGAGGCGGCGGGCGACGAGGTCCGCCCCGAGGTTGAGGCCGACGGTGAGCAGGCCGAACACCAGGGCCAGTGCCTGGACGACCGGTACGTCCCGGGCCGCGACGGCGTCGAGCAGGACGGTGCCGAGGCCCGGGATCACGAACAGCGTCTCCACCACGACCACTCCGGACAGCAGCCAGTCGACGGTGCGGGCGAGCTGCTGCGTCGCGGGTGCGAGCGCGCCGGGCAGTGCGTGGGCCCAGCGGATCCGCGTCTCGGAGACTCCGTGGCGGCGGGCCTGTGCGACGTACGGCGAGGCCAGCGCCTCGATCATGCCGGCCCGGACGAGCCGGCTGATCGAGCCGACCGGGCGGGCCAGCAGCACCAGCACCGGCAGTACGAGGACGGCCGGATCCGCCCCGATGCCGCCGATCGCGGTCGGCGGCAGCCAGCCGAGCCGCAGCGCGAGGACGGTGCTGAGCAGCACGCCGAGGGCGAACTCCGGTACGGCGTGGACGGCGAGGGTGACCGTGCTGACCAGCCGGTCGAGCGGGCCGCCCTCGCGCTGCGCGGCCAGCACGCCGAGCGACACCGACAGCGGCACCAGCAGGGCGACGGTGAGGGCGGCCAGCAGGGCCGTCGGCGGCAGGCCTCGCAGGAGAACCGACCCGACGGGTCGTCCGCTGACGAGCGAGGTGCCCAGTTCGCCCCGCGAGAGCTGCCCGAGCCAGTGCAGGAAGCGTTCCGGGGCGGGTTCGTCCAGGTGCATCGCCGCCCGGATGACGGCGATCCGGCGCGGGTCGGGGTCGTCCCCGGCGAAGGCGGTGGCCGCATCGCCCGGGAGGGCTTCGGTGAGTACGAAGACCAGGGCGGGCACCGCCGCCGACTGCCCCGCGCCGATCAGCAGCCGGCGGCCCGCCCAGCTCCGGGGCAGCAGGCGCGGCCAAGGCCTCGGCGGGTTCCTCACGCGAGGCCGACCCGGTCGAATCGGGCCCAGTCGAGGGTGTTGGCCGGTGCGTTCCGGTCCACTCCGCGGACGTTCGGCGCGGTGGCGACGATCCAGTCGGCGAAGCCCCAGACCAGGAAGCCGCCCTCGTCGTGGAGCCGGCGCTGCATGCGCTCGTAGAGCGCGGTTCGGGCGGTGACGTCCCGGGTGGACTGGGCCTGGGTGTAGAGGTCGTCGAAGCCGGGCTGCCGCCAGTGGGTGGCGTTGGTCGTGGAGCCGGAGAGCAGCCGCTGGGAGAGGTGGGACTCGATCGGCATCGCGCCGGAGCGGTAGGAGGCGAGCGTGCCGCCGTCCAGGATGTCCTTCCAGTAGGTCTCCCTGGTGCCGATCCTGACCTCCACCGTGACTCCGGCCCTGGCGGCCTGGTCCCGGAAGATGCCGGCGGCCTCGACGAAGCCCGCCGCCACCGGCGAGGTGTCCAGGGTGACCCTGAGGTTCTCGGCGCCGGCCTCGCGCAGCAGTGCCCGGGCCCCTTCGATGTCCTGCGTGCGCTGGGGCAGGCCCGCCGGGTAGTACTGGGTGTCCTTGCCGAAGAGGTCGTTGCCGATCTCGCCGGCGCCGGAGAGCGCGCCGTCGACGAGCTCCCTGCGGTCGGCGATCAGGAAGAACGCCTGGCGCACCCGCCGGTCGTCGAAGGGCGGCCGGTCGGTCTTCATCACGAAGCCCTGCATGGCGCTGTTCCGCAGCCGGATGACCTCGATCCGCCCCCGCCCCTGCTGGGCGCGGGCGGTGGCGGGGTTCAACTCGTGCGCGTAGTCGGCCTGTCCGCCGAGCAGGGCGCCGACCCGGGCCGACTCCTCGTTGGCGACGAGGAACTCCAGTTCGTCCAGCAGGGGTGCGCCCTCCCAGTAGTCGGGGTTGCGCGCCAGCAGCAGCGACCGGCCGGGTTCGAAGGAGACGAAGCGGAACGGTCCTGAACCGACCGGGCCGGTGAAGCCGTCGGCGCCGTCCGGCACGATGTAGGCGCCGAACGCGGCCAGCACGTTGGGGAACTCGGCGTACGGGCGCCTGAGCCGGAACTCGACCGTGCTCGCGTCCACGGCCCGGCTGGCGGTCAGGTCGACCGGCTCCAGCGACGCCCTGGCACGGAACGCCCGCCCCGGGTCGGCTATCCGGCGGTAGCTGTACAGGACGTCCGCGGCGGTGACCGGCCGGCCGTCGTGGAAGCTCGCCCGCCGCAGCCGGACGGTCCAGACGTCCAGCGTGTCGTTGGACTCCCAGCTCTCGGCCAGCCGGGGGACGGCCGCCAGGTCGGAGCCGTAGTCGGCGAGCTTGTCGAACAGTGCCTTGGCACGGGCGGCGTCCACGAAGAGGCTGGCGAGGTGCGGGTCCAGGGTCTCGGCGGCGCCGCCGCCGGCGAAGACGGCACGGAGCCGGCCGCCCTGCCGCTGTGGGGCGGCGTCGCCGGAGTCGGACCCGGATCCGGCGCCCGTGCCACAGCCGGCGGTGGCGAGGGTGAGTGCGGCGGCGCCGGTGGCGGCGAGGAGCTGTCGGCGGTGCAGCGGGTGCTTCACGGAGGGCTCGTTTCAGGTGGTGACGGTGGTGACGGCGGTGGCGGTGAGTCGGGCGACCAGGTGCAGCCGGTCGGCGTCGACGCTGTCGGCCGGGGCGTCGCCCTCGGCCCAGGCGGGCTCGGTGCGCGGGCCCGGCCGGTCGTGCAGGGCGAGGACCTCGAAGCCGTGGGCGGTGAGGAGGCGGCGCAGCTCCTGCGGGAACAGCAGCCGCCAGGCCGAGTGCTGCTCGACCGGCGGCGAGCCGTCGTCGGCCGTCCAGATCCGGGTACGGCGCAGGAGTTGGGCGGCGTGGTCGATCCGCAGGGTGGTCCGGGAGGTGTGGGTGACGCCGCGGTGGGTGACGGTGTCGGTGCGCGGGCTGCCCAGCTCGCCGGTGCGGCCGAGGAAGTAGGCGCCGTTGCGCATCTCGGCTATCAACAGGCCGCCCGGGGCCAGGTGTTCGCGGCACCGGTCGAGGAAGGCGTCCAGCTCGGCGTTGCTGTGGCAGTACAGCAGGGCGCTGTCCAGGCAGAGTGCGGCGTCGAACCGCCGGCCGAGGCCGAACTCCCGCATGTCGGCGAGCAGGTACTCCGGGCCGGGCCGCCGGCTGCGGGCGTGTGCGAGCATCGCGGGCGAGTTGTCGAGGGCGGTCACCCGCCGCCCGGCGCGGTGGTGCAGCCAGGCCGCGTCCCGGCCGGTGCCGCAGCCGATGTCGAGCACGGCCGGCCCGGCGCCGTACCGGCGCAGCAACGACTCGGCCCAGCGCGCGGCGAGATGGCCGGGGTCGGGGAAGCGCAGCTCGTACAGCTCGGGGGTGTCGGTGAGCAGGTTGCCGCCGGTCATCGGGATCCACTCGGCTCTCTGGTCGGTATCGGGTCGGGAGCGGGGTTAGGGGCGGGGAGCCGGCCGGCCCGCTGCAGCGCCGCGACGGCTGCCGCGCAGAGCAGGCCGACCGCGCAGCACAGCAGCCAGGGCGCCGCGCCGCCGGCGTCCATCGCCCGGCCCACCGCGGTGTTGCCGAGTGCGGCGGCCAGGCCGGAGACCACGTAGAACAGGCCGTAGTAGGTGCCGGTCAGCTCCGCGCGGCCGAAGGCGGGGATCAGCTCCAGGACGAAGGGCTGGGCCGTCATCACACCGGTGTGCAGGAGCAGCACGGTGAGCAGCAGGGCCGGCAGGCCGTCGGAGAGGAGCGGGGGCAGGAACGCCAGGCCCATCAGCAGCAGGCCGGCGGCGATCGGGCGCCCGCGGCTCGCGGTGGCCCGGAGCCGGCGGGTGATGCGCAGTTGGAGCGTCAGGTTGGCGACCGTGCTGGTGAGGAAGAGCAGGGCGACGGCGCTGTCCCGGCCGGTGGCGGCGCGGGCGCGGTCCGGCAGGAGCAGGTAGAGCTGGCTCTCCAGGACGTACAGGCCGACCAGGGCGAGGGCGAAGGCGAGGAAGCGGTGGTCGCCGGCCACCTCGCGCCAGTCGCCGAGGACGCGGGTCCGCGCCCGGGGTACCGGCCGGGCGGGCAGGGCCGCGCTCTGGGCGACCGTCAGGACGGCGAAGACCCCGGCGGCGGTGAGCGCCGCGGCCCGGAAGTCGACCAGCATCAGCGCGGTGCCGAGCAGTGGGCCCGCGAGGGCTCCGGTGGTGGCGAAGACGTTGAACAGGGCGAAGGCCTCGGCCTTCTGCGCACCGGCCTCCCGGGCGATGTAGGTGCGGACGGCGGGGTTGAACAGGGCCCCGGCGAGCCCGCTGAGGACCGCCGCCGAGATCAGCACCGGCAGCGTGTCGCCCAGCGCGAACAGGGCGAACCCGAGGGTGCGCAGGGCGCAGCCGGCGATGATGACGCCGCGTGCGCCGAGCCGGTCGGCCGCCGAGCCGCCGATGATGAACAGGCCCTGCTGGCTGAGGTTGCGGATGCCGAGCACCACGCCGACGGCGGCAGCCGAGAGGCCAAGGTCCTGCCCGAGGTGGACGGCGAGATAGGGGATGAGGAGGTAGAAGCCGGTGTTGACGCCCAGTTGGTTGACCAGCAGCAGCCGGACCGGCACTGGCAGGGCCCGGACGGAGCGCAGCGTTCTCATCCGTCCGCCTCCGGTGCCGGTGCCGGTACGGGGCGGACGCCGAGCCCGGCGCGGCCGGGTGCGCGGACGGTGCCGTGCTGCCCGCCGATGCCCTGCCACGGGTCGTGGGCGAGCAGCAGGTGTCCGTCCAGGTCGACCCAGCGGGCCCGGTCGGCCAGGTGGACGGCGGGTGCGATGCCGAGCGAACTGGCGGCCAGGCAGCCGAGCATGACGTCCGTGCCGGTGCCGCGCAGGGCCTCGCAGATCCGCAGGGCGGCGTTGGCTCCGCCGCACTTCGCGAGTTTGACGTTCACGCCGTGGACGCGGCCCGCCAGCCGGACGGCGTCCCGCAGGCCGGCGGCGTCCTCGTCGGCGATCACCGGCAGCGGCGAGACCTGGGCGAGGTCCGCCAGCGCGTCCGGGTCGCCGGGCGCGATCGGCTGCTCGACGGCCTCGACGCCGAGGTCGGCGAACCGCGGTATCAGCGCCCGCGCCTGCCGCGAGGTCCAGGCGCCGTTCGGGTCGAGCAGCAGGCGGGCCCCCGGCGCTCCGGCGCGGACGGCCTCGACCCGGGCCAGGTCCTCGGCCGGGTCGGCGCTGCCCGCCTTGATCTTGAGCAGGGTGAAGCCGGCGGCGGCGAGCCGCGCGGCCGCCGCGCCGGCCGCGGCCGGGCCGGTGATGCCGATGGTGCGGGCGGTGCCGGCGGCGGGCGCGTGCGGGGTGCCGAGCAACCGGTGCACGGGCAGCCCGGCCTGCTTGCCGGCCAGGTCGAGCAGTGCCGCCTCGATCGCGGCCCGCACGCCGGGCACCAGCCCGGGGTACCCGGCCGCGGCCGCCGCCAGCGGGTCGGTGACGGCCTCGATCCGGGGGCGGACGAGGGCGAGCTGCTGGTTGATCAGCTCGGTCGGCAGGCCCAGGTACTCGCTGCTGACCACCTCGCCGTACCCGGTGGAGCCGCCGTGCCGGAGGGTGACCACGACGGCGTCGCGGCCGGTCGTCACCGAGCGGGAGATCCGCAGCGGCTCGGCGAGCCGCAGCCGTACGGTGTGTGTCCCGAACTTCACGGTCGTACCTCCAGTGGATCGGCCACGACGCGGCAGCGGGCCCAGCCGGTGGCCTCCCCGGCGTCGGGGCGGGCGAGTTCGAGCGGGTGCGGAGCGGCGTGCTCCGGGCCGAGGCGGTGCAGCCGGCAGTAGGTGTCGTCGTAGATGGTGCCGAGGTAGCGGTGCGGGCCGTCCGGGAAGACGGTGGCGACGACGGCGTCCGGGTCGCTGCGGGCCGCCCAGGCGGCGACCAGGGCGACCGCGCCGGTGCTCCAACCGCCGCTGACGAAACAGCCCCTGGCCAGCCGGCGGCAGGCGTCGACGGCCTCGGCCGGGCCGACCCAGTGCACCTCGTCGAAGGCGCCGTAGGCCACGTTGCGGGGGTGGATGCTGCTGCCGAGGCCGCGCATCAGCCGGGGCCGGGCGGGCTGCCCGAAGATCGCCGAGCCGACCGAGTCGACGCCGACCACCCGCAGGGCGGGCCAGCGCCGGCGCAGCGTGGCGGCCAGTCCGGCGCTGTGGCCGCCGGTGCCGACACTGCACACCAGGACGTCCAGGTGGTCGAGTTCGCCGGTGATCTCGTCGGCCATCGCCTGGTAGCCGGCGCAGTTGTCGGCGTTGTTGTACTGGTCGGGCCAGTACGCGTCCGGGGTCCGGCCGAGCACCTCGCGCACCCGGGTGAGCCGGGCCGTCTGCCAGCCGCCGTGCCGGTCCGGGCGGTCGACGATCTCCAGGCCGGCACCGTACGAGCGGAGCAACTGCCTCATGGAGGGTTCGAGTTCGGCGTCCCCGATCAGCACGACGGGGTGGCCGAGCGCCTGCCCGGCGAAGGCGAGGCCGATCCCGAGGGTGCCCGAGGTCGACTCCACCACGGTGGCGCCGGGCCGCAGTTCGCCCCGGGCCCGGGCACCGCGCAGCATCGCCACGGCGGAGCGGGCCTTCATGCCGCCCGCACCGAGGCACTCCAGCTTCGCCCAGAAACCGGGCTGGGGGTGCGGCAGCGGGGTGCGGATGCGGGCGAGCGGGGTGCGGCCGAGCAGCGGCAGCAGGTCCGGGTTGGCCGGGTGGAGCAGCTCCGCGGGGGCGGTCACCGTTCACCGCCGTAGCGGTGCACGACGCCGGGGCCGCCGTCGAGCCAGAAGAACGGGTACGGCTCGGCGCACACCGCGCTCACCC
Organism: Kitasatospora sp. NPDC057223; assembly: GCF_042669755.1. Lineage (NCBI taxonomy): Bacteria > Bacillati > Actinomycetota > Actinomycetes > Kitasatosporales > Streptomycetaceae > Kitasatospora > Kitasatospora sp. NPDC057223. Next base: position 10,949 of record NZ_JBHUWW010000183.1, read on the forward strand.
CGGCGCCGATCAGCTGCGGCAGCACGGCGCTGCCGGTCTGCGCGAACAGCACCAGCGGCTTGCCGGTCGCGCGGGCGTGGCCGGCCAGCCGGTCGAGGCTGCCGTTGCCGAGGGTCATGCCGGAGGCCAGGATCGCGTCGCAGTGGTCGAGCAGGGCCACCGCGTCGGTGCGGACGGGCTCGCCCCACTCGGTGCTGCCGCCCTTGAGGTCGCACGGCAGGTAGCCGGTGCCGTGTTCACGGAGCTGCTCCAGCAGGGAGTTGACCACGCCGACCACCAGGACGGAGCGCACCCGGCCGAGCGGCAGCAGGGACACGACGGCGCGGGCCCTGGCCCGGGACTTGGCGAGCGAGCTGCCCGCGGCCAGCGGGTACGGGCGCGCGCCGTTGGCGGGGGTGTGCGGGCGGGCGAGCAGCAGCAGGGCGTCCAGCGCGGCGACCCGGACGGCCGGCAGCGGGTGGGCGAGCAGTTCGGCGACGGTGGCGCCCACGCAGTCGTCCGCCGCGGAGCCGGGCAGGCTGCCCGGTTCGACGGCGCAGGAGCCGACGGCCTCGCCGAGCCGCAGGCTGAGCACCTCGTTGCGGTAGCCGCCCGCGCGCCCGTCGTGGTGTACGGCCTGGCTGGTGGTGAAGGCGACGACGATCCGCTGCCGGGCGGGGTCGAGCCCGTAGCCGCCCGCGAGTGCCCGGTCGGTGAGCTCGTCCAGGTACGTCATGCCGGCACCGCCCGGCCGTCCGCGTAGCGCGGGGTCAGCCGGGCGAGCAGCCGCTCCGCCGCGCGGCCGGCGCCGTCGCCCGCGGCGTCGGTGGTCATCAGATGGCCCAGGTACTCGTTGTTGCTCACGGCCCGGCGCACCGCGCGCCCGGGGGCGGCGACGGTGCACTCCACCACGGACGGGTCCGCGCGGACGGCGTCGGCGCCGTCGACGGCGGCCAGGACGCCGTCGCGGTCGGGCAGTACGAAGGCGATGGCCGCGCTCCTCACGCCGGTCGCACGCGGTGCCAGGTCGGGGCGCCGGCCGAGGGCGAGGTCGACGGCCGCGGCGGCGAGGTCCGTACCGGTGACCCGGCGGACGAGTTCGGTGATCCGGTTGCCGGCCGGCCGCGGGTTGACCTCGACGACCCGGGGGCCCTGCGGCGTCAGCTTGATCTCGGTGTGGGCGACCACCTGGTCGAGCCCGAGCGCCCGGACGGCGGCGACGGCGGTGCCTGCGGCGGCCGCGGCGAGTGCGGGCGCGAGGTCCGCCGGAAAGAGGTGGCCGGTCTCGATGAAGGCGGGGGCGCCGCCGACGGTCTTGCCGGTCACTCCGACGACATGCACCTCACCGGCCGAGGAGACCGTCTCGACGCTCACCTCGGGCCCGGTCAGCAGCTCCTCCAGCAGGACGGCCGGCTCCCGCAGCTGGCCCCGGGCGTTCACCGGGAGGCCGGTCAGCACCCGGTGGGCGTCGGCGAGTTCGTCTTCGTCCTCGATGAGCGTGACGTACATCCCGGCGCACAGGTCCACCGGCTTGAGGACGAGCGGGTAGCCGAGGTCGCGGGCGGCGGCGGCCGTCGCGGCCCAGTCCCGGCAGAGCGCGTGGCGCGGGCCGGGGACACCGGCCGCGGCGAGCTCGCGGCGGGTCAGGTCCTTGCGGCAGGCGGCGCGGACGGCGGCGGGGCGCGGGCCGGGCAGGCCGAGGTGCTCGGCGACGGCCGCGACGGCCGGCAGGTAGTAGTCGCAGGACGAGAGCACCCCGTCGAACCCGAGTGCGGCGTGCAGCCGGGCCACGTGGGGGAGCAGGGCCGGCAGGTCGTTGGTGTCGGCGGTGAGGATGTTCTCCGCCGCGAGCAGGGCGTGCGGGCCCTCGCCGGGCGGGCCGTGCAGGTAGTGGTTCAGATCGCGGGTCAGGAAGGTGAAGCGGTGCCCGCCCTCGCCGATCGCCTTCGGCAGCAGGCGGCTCATCGAGCCGACCCAGCTCTCGACCACCAACAGGTGTGCCATGGAAGCTCCTTCTCGGTTCGCCGGCAGGGGCCGGCGCCGGAAGCGAACTTATCGGTATCCGTTGTCATTTTCAATAAGGAGCCGCAGGCGGTGTGCCGGACACAACGCAGCCACCCGGGTCCGCGAGGTGCGGGCCCGGGTGG
>NZ_JBHUWW010000184.1:0-13070 GCF_042669755.1 Kitasatospora sp. NPDC057223
GGTCACCGCGGTGACCGGCCGGCCACGGCCGGCTGGCATCCTTGACGGGTGACCACGCCGTTCGAAGCCCCCAGCCCCGCCGCCGCGCCCAGCGAGCGCGACGCCAACCCGCAGTACGTGCTGCCGCTGCTCGTCCGCCTGGAGCGGACCGACCCGCCCGGCCGCACCGATGCGCTGGAGACCTCCGCCCGCGCCGTGCTCACGCTGCTGAGCGACCCCCGGGTGACCGAGCCGGACGGCGAGTGGGCCGAGCGGGTCGCCGCCTGGGAGGACGCCCGGATCCGCAAGGTGGTCCGCCGGGCCAGGGGCGGGGAGTGGCGCAAGGCCGGCGAGCTGCCGGGTATCACCGTGACCGGTGCCACCGCCGAGGTGCGGGTCTTCGTGCCCGTCCCGCTGGACGGCTGGCCCAAGGAGCTGGCCAAGCTCCAGGTGTCCGGCACCGACCTGGAGGAGACCGGGCCGCTCGCCGCCCCCGAGCCCGGAGTGCCCGTGCTCTGGCTCAACCCGGAGCTGGAGATGAGCGCCGGCAAGACGATGGCGCAGACCGGCCACGCCGCCCAGCTCGCCTGGTGGCGGCTCGACGACGCGCAGCGCAAGGAGTGGGCCGGGAGCGGCTTCGCCCTCGCCGTCCGGACGGCCACGCCGGATTCCTGGGTCCGGCTGACGGCGAGCGGCCTGCCGCTCGTCCAGGACGCGGGCTTCACCGAGATCGCCCCCGGCAGTTCCACCGTCGTCGCCGACCACCCGGCGCTGCGGGCGGTGTAGCGACGGGTACGGCAGGGCCGCCGCTCTGCGGGAGCGGCCGGACGGATCGACAGGGAGATGGCCGGTGCCGGAACTGACGGACCACCCGGCCGGGGACTTCACGGACTCCGGGCCGGCCGCAGGCAGGGCGGAGCAGTTGCTGGCGATGCACCGGCTGGCCCTGGGTGCCGACGGTACGGCGGCGCTGCTGGGCTGGCTCGCCCGGCGCGGCGGCCGGTGGACCGGTCTGTTGGACGCACACGGCGCCGTGCTGCACGCCGCTGCCGGGCCGGGCGGCGGCGCCCGGCCGGTGCCACCGCTGGCCGCCGAGGGCGTCGCCCTGATGCGGTCGCAGGGGACGGATGCCGCGCGGATCGACCGGGACGGCGTGACCGGCTGGTTCGTCGCGGCCGACTCGGGTGAGGCCCGGTCCGTCCTGGCGGCCGTCGGCCCGGGGGAGGGACCGCCCGGACTGCCCCGCCTGCTGGCGGACGCCGCCCGGCTGGCGGGGCTGTGCCGGCAGGTCGAGGAGGCCGCCCGGCAGCGGCGGCGCTCGGCCGTGGCGGACGCCCGCAGCCGGGAGGCGGTCCTGCACCTGCTGATGATCGGGGAGCTGCCGCCCGCGCACCGGATCGCGGGGGCGCTCGGGCCCGTGCTGCCGGATCCCGTCCGGGTCCGGGTGGTGGAGGGGCCCGCCGCCAGGCGCGCCGAGATCGCCGCGGCGTGGGACCGGGCCACCGGCGACCGCTCCTGGATCGTGCCGTGCCCCGTCAACGCCGGCCACCTGATCGTCATCTCCCCGGCGGTGCCCACCCCGGCGGCCGGCGACCGGGACGCGGGCGGTGCGGACTGCGCGGTGGGCATGAGCGCCGTCGTGCCGTTGCGGGGCACGGCCCTGGGCTACGAGCAGGCCTTCCACGCGCTGGCCGCGGCCCGCTCCGCCCCCGGCCGTCAGGTGGTCTTCGACCGGTACGGCGACCTCGCACCGCTGCTCGGCCCGGCCGGCGCCGTCTGGGCGAGGCGGCTGCTGCGCCCGGTCGCCGAGTACGCGCCCGTCCGCCGGGCCGATCCCGCGGGGCCCGAGTTGCTGGGCACCCTGATGTCCTGGCTGCACTTCGGCCCTGCGGCCGTCCGTCACCTCAAGGTGCACCGCAACACGCTCGCGGCACGGATCCGCCGGGTCGAGGAGCTGCTCGGGCTGGATCTGGAGCGCCTCCCCGGCCAGGCCACCGCCGCCCTCGCTCTTCGGCTGCGCGGCATCCCCACCGAGACCGAGCCGCCCGCCGGCGAGCAGCCCACCGCCACCGCCACCGCCACCGCCACCGCTGTCACCGCCGTCACCGACGGCCCGGCCGGGCTGGAGGAGCTGTTCGGGACCGCCGCCGAGCACTGGGCGCAGGCACTGTGGCGCCCGCTCACCGCTGCCGGTCCGCCGGCCGCGGCCGACAGCGTCCGGGCCTGGCTGGCCCACGACGCCCGGGTCGCGCCCGCCGCGGCAGCCCTCGGCATCAGTGCCCCGGCGCTGCGCAAACGCCTGGTCCGGGTCGAGGGGCTGCTCCAGCGCTCGCTGCTGGAGCCCCCGAGCGCGAAGTACGACCTCTGGCTCGCCGGGCACATCACCGGCCGGGCCGCCCGGTGAGGCCGGACGCCGGCCGTTGACTGGGCAGGTGGCTACCGCGCGGCCGCTTCGCTGTGCAGAACGAAGCTGTCGCCGCGGCGGGCCGTCGTCCAGGATGGGAGCGCGGCCCGGGCGGGCCGCCGCGGCGCGGCTCCGGGCACGGGGGTGAATCCGGAGCGGCGCGGAGCGGTCCGCCGTTGTGGTGCGACGGGCACGACGGGGGACGTGACGATGCCCGTACCACGGGAGTCCGGGGAGGAATCCCCGGACTCCCGTACTTGCGCCCTCCGTTGTTCAGGCCGTTGTTCAGGCGTCGTGCCGGCGCAGGGCGCGCCAGCCGCCGTAGGCCGCCGCACCGGCCCACAGAGCCATGATCAGCAGGCCCGTCCAGTGGCCGTAGTGGACGGCCGGGTCCTCCTTGAGGCGCAGGGCGTACTGGCCCGCGCGGTCGGGCAGGAACTGCACCACCTCCCGCACGCCGGGGACGGCGCTCAGCAGCGGCGTGCCGAGGAAGATCACGGGGGTGAGCAGGCCCATCGCCGCCGTCAGGTTGCGCAGCATGGCCGTCACACCGAGGCAGATGACCACCAGCAGCGGGTGGTAGAGCACGCCCGCCACGGCACTGCGTCCGAGGCCCGGGGCGCCCAGGTCGACATCGGCCACCGAGCCGACGGCGAGGAAGGCGCCGGCGGTGGAGACCAGGCCCAGCAGCAGCCCGGTGCCGGTGCCCAGCAGCAGCTTGCCGCTGTACAGCCGGCCCCGCCGGGGCACCGCCGTCAGCGAGGTGCGGATGGTGCCGGAGCCGTACTCCTGGCCGATGAGCAGGATGCCGAAGCAGGCCACCGCCACCTGGCCGAAGTTGAGCCCGTAGTAGATGCCTACGCTCTGGTCCTCCGTCAGTGAGACGTCCACGGTGCCGTAGGCGAGGGTCACGGCGAGTGCGAGGCCGACGGTGAGACCGGCGGCGACCAGCGGGGTGATCCACTGCGAGCGCAGGGTGGTGAGCTTGGTCCACTCGGAGCGCAGCACGGTCATGGTGGTCGCGGTGGTCGCGGTGGTCATGCCGCCACCGCCCGGTACTCGACGCTGTCGGCGGTCATCCGCATGAAAGCCTCCTCCAGGGAGTCCTGCTGGACCGCGATCTCGTACAGCACCACGCCGCCCGCCGCCGCGAGCGCGGCGATCCGCTCGGGCTCGGCGCCGGTGATCTCCCACGCGCCGTCCGCCACCGGTTCGGCGGCCAGCCCGGAGCCCGTGCCCCGCAGCAGGGCGGCCAGCTTCGCCGGGTCCACCGCGCGGACCCGCACCCGGGTGCGGCCGTGCCGGGCGATGAAGTCCTCGGTGCCCAGGTCGGCGAGCAGCCGGCCGCGCCCGATGACCACCAGGTGGTCGGCGGTCAGCGCCATCTCGGTCATCAGGTGCGAGGAGACCAGGACCGTCCGCCCCTCGGCGGCCAGACCGCGCAGCAGCGTGCGGATCCACCGGATGCCCTCCGGGTCCAGGCCGTTGACCGGTTCGTCCAGCATCAGCACCGCCGGGTCGCCGAGCAGGGCGGCGGCCACCCCGAGCCGCTGGCGCATGCCGAGCGAGAACCCCTTGATCCGCCGGTGGGCCGCCTCGGCGAGGCCGACCCGGCCGAGCACCTCGTCCACCCGGGAGTCCGGCAGTCCGTTGCTGTGGGCCAGCCAGCGCAGGTGGCCCCGGGCGGTGCGGCCCCCGTGCACGGCGTGGGCGTCCAGCAGTGCGCCGACCAGGCGCAGCGGGTCGGCCTGCTCGGCGTACGGGCGGCCGGCGACCAGGGCCCGCCCGGTGGTGGGCCGGTCCAGGCCCAGGATCATCCGCATGGTGGTGGTCTTGCCGGCGCCGTTCGGCCCGAGGAACCCGGTGACCACGCCGGGCCGGACCTCGAAGCTGAGACCGTCCACGGCGACGGTCTCCCCGTAGACCTTGCCGAGGCCCTGGACCTCGATCATGACTGCCTCCCTGACTCGTCCGGCCCGTCGTTCGTGGGGCCCGTCGTTCGTGGGGCCCATTCGACCGGACGGGCGGGCCGGGCGGATCCCGCCGGGGAGTGGACCGGTCTCACTCCCGGGAGGGAGGCGGCGCAGAGCCCTGAACCGGCACGATGGCGGGATGCCCAGGATCCTCGCCCCGCTGTTCGCCGCCGCCACCTACGCCCGGTGGCTGCACCTGCTGATCGGCATGGTGTTCGCCGGGGTGGTCCTGCTCGTCTACCCGGGCACCGAGGAGGTCAGCCTGCTGCGGATCGTGACGGCGGGCGCCGCCGTCGACAGCGTGCTGCTCGCGCTCGCCGCGACCGTTCCGGCGATGCGCCGGGCCGAGGGCGTCCAGGCCAGGCTGCTGCTGATGCCGGCCCGTGAGGAGGACATCGGCGCGGAGCCGTCCCGGGGATGGCGCGACCGGCGGCGTACGGCGGCCTGGCTGATCGGCCGGGTCGCCCTCGGCATGACCGCCGGCCTGCTCAGCGTCCACGCCCTCACCGCCGCCGTCCTGCTGCTCACCGCCCCGGCGCGGGACGACGCGCTCGTCCTGTACGGGTGGACGCTGCCGGTGAGCGGCGAGGCGCTGTACCCGGTGCTCGCACCGGTGGTGCTGTTCGGCGCGGGCTGGCTGATCGTCTGGGCCGGCCGTCTGCAACTGGCGATGGCCGTGCGGCTGCTGGGCCCCTCGCCGGTCGAGCGCCTGGCCGAGGCCGAGCGGCGGGCGGAGCGCCTGCTGGAGCGCAACCGGCTGGCCCGGGAGCTGCACGACTCGATCGGCCACGCCCTGACGGTCACCGTGCTGCAGGCGGGCGCGGCCCGCGAGGTCGCCGATCCGGTGTTCACGGCCAAGGCGCTGGAGGTGATCGAGGAGACCGGCCGGCGGGCGATGGACGACCTGGAACGCACTCTCGTCCTGCTGCGCGAGAGCCCCGGCGGTCCGGCCGTCGAACAGCCCGGGATCGACCGGCTGCCCGGCCTGTTCGAGACCGCGCGGGCCGCCGGCAGCGCGGTGGAGGCCTGGATCGACGTGCCGGCCGGCGAGTTGCCCGGGGTGCTCTCGCGCGAGTCGTACCGGATCGTCCAGGAGGCCGTGACCAATGTGCTGCGGCATTCGCCGGGCGAGCCGCTGATCGTGCGGATCACCGTCCGGGACGGGCAGTTGGAGATCAGTTGCGTCAACGTCTGTGCCGGCGGCGGGAGTACGCGCCGGGGCGGCGGGAAGGGGCTGCGCGGAATCGTCGAGCGGGCCACCCTGCTCGGCGGCGCGGCGACGGCCGGCCGGCAGGACGACGAGTGGGTGCTCGCGGTGCGGCTGCCCGTACGGTTGGGGGCATGATGATCACGATCCTGCTGGTGGACGACGAGGAGCTGGTCCGGGCCGGTCTGCGTGCCGTGCTGGAGGCGCAGGGCGACCTCCGGGTCGTCGGCGAGGCTGCCGACGGCTCCCGAGTACTCGGCCTGGTGAGGACGCTGCGACCCGACGTGGTGCTGATGGACGTCCGGATGCCCGGTACGGACGGGCTGACCGCGACCCGCGCGCTGATCGAGGGCTGCGAGCAGCCGCCGAAGATCCTGGTCGTCACCACCTTCGAGAACGACGACTACGTCTACCAGGCGCTGCGGGCCGGCGCCGACGGCTTCCTGCTGAAGCGCTCCCGCCCGGCCGAGATCGCCCACGCGGTGCGGCTGGTGGCGGCCGGGGAGTCGCTGCTGTTCCCGGCGGCGATCCGCCGGCTCGCCGCCGGCCACGGCAGCACTCCGGCCCGGGAGGCGATGACCCGCGCCGCCCTCACCGACCGGGAGGCCGAGGTACTGCGGCTGGTGGCGCGGGGCCTGTCCAACAGCGAGATCGCCGGGCAGCTCTTCCTCGGTGTGCAGACCGTCAAGACGCATGTCAGCAGCGTGCTGGCGAAACTCGGCGCCCGGGACCGGACCCAGGCGGTGATCGCCGCGTACGAGTCGGGCTTCGTGGCACCGGACGGGGCCTGACGGACGGGCCCCGCCGGGAGCCGCGCGGCTACACGTCGCGGCGGTCGACCACCACCAGGGTGACCAGGACCGAGACGAGCGGCCAGAGCAGGAACACCAGCCACGCCCCGCCGGGCGTCGACGGGTACCGCTCGTGGAACCCTCCGTCCAGTGAGTCGAGTTGACCCAGGCGCTGCCAGGCTCGGAACGGGAACAGGTGGTAGACCACGGCCGACCAGTACCGGTCCGGGGTGAGGAAGTTCGGCACCAGCAGGAGGACGGTCACCACCGTGACGACGGTGGTCGCGCTGTGCCGGACGAGAGCGCCGAGGCCCAGCCCGACGAGAGCGCACACCGGCGCGAGCAGCGCTGAGGCGACTACCCCGCGCCAGGCGCCGGGGTGGCCGAGCGAGAGGCCGATGTCCCGTCCGGACAGGATCGCCTGGGACAGCAGGAACGAGACCACGGAGATGACGGCGCCGTACACCAGCATGACCGCCGTCAGGACGGCCGCCTTGGCCGACAGCAGGGCGCGGCGCGCGGGCACGGCCGCGAAGGACGTACGCACCAGGCCGGTCGAGTACTCGCCGACGAGCGTGATCGCGCCGAGGCTGCCGGCGATCAGCATCAGCGAGATGCCGCTGTTGTTGGTGAAGGCGTCGCGGTACGCCCAGCCAGGGACGAAGTTCGCCCGGATCCCCTCGTCGTAGCGCGGCCAGTTCTGGTAGTCGGCGACCGCCGCGTTCGCGTTGAGCAGGACGAGGGCCAGCGCGCTGAGCGGGAAGGCCCAGCGCATCGAGCGCAACGACCGGAGCTTGAGCCACTCGGCGGCCAGCAGGTCGCCGAACCGCGCCCTTGGCGCAGGGGTGGGCGCCCAGCGGCGGGCGGATGTCACGGGTGCGGTCATCGCGGTTCTCCGGCGGGGTATTCGACGCTGTCGGCGGTCAGTTCCATGAACGCCTGCTCCAGCGAGACGGCGTGGGTGGCCAGTTCGGTCAGCAGCAGGCGGCGTTCGAAGGCGAGTTCGGCGATCCGTGCGGCGGCCAGGCCGGTCACCGTGAGCGCCCCGTCGCCGGCGGGCCGCACCGACGCGCCCTCCGGCGCCAGCAGTCCGGTCAGTGCGGCCGGGTCGGGGGTCCGGACGGAGACGGTCGGGCCGGCGCCCCGGCCGGCGAACTCGGCCAGGCTCCGGTCGGCGATCAGCTCGCCCCGGCCGATCACCACCAACTGGTCGGCGGTGTGCTCCATCTCGCGCATCATGTGGCTGGAGACCAGCACCGTGCGGCCCTCGGCGGCGAGGCGGCGGAACAGACCCCGCACCCACAGCACACCCTCCGGGTCCAGCCCGTTCAGCGGCTCGTCGAAGAGCAGCACCGGCGGGTCGCCGAGCAGCGCGGCGGCGATGCCGAGCCGCTGCTTCATCCCGAGCGAGAACCCGCCGATCCGGCGCCGGGCGGCCTCGGCGAGGCCGACCTCCCGCAGCACCTCCGCGACCCGGCCGCGCGGGATCGCGTTGCTGCGGGCCAGCACCGCCAGGTGCGCGGCAGCGCTGCGTCCGCCGTGCACGTCGCCCGCGTCGAGCAGCGCACCGACGTGGCGCAGCCCGCGCGGATGCCCGCGGAACGGCTGCCCGTTCACGGTGACGCTCCCACTGGTCGGTGCGTTCAGGCCGAGGACCATCCGCAGGGTGGTGCTCTTGCCTGCACCGTTGGGGCCGAGGAACCCGGTGACCCGCCCGGGGTGCACCGTGAAGGTCAGGTCGTTGACGGCGGTGGTCGCGCCGTAGCGCTTGGTGAGTCCGTTGACTTCGATCACGTTGCCAACCGTGCCGTGGGGGGCGCCCGCACGGCATCGGCCCGGCGGTGGCATTCGGCGGCCGGCGGTGGACCGTGGTTGTACAACCGTGGTCCGATGCCCGGCCGGGAGCACGCGGTTACGATCGGCGGATGGACGCCACGCCGCCTCTCCCCCTGATCAGACGCGTGCCGCCGGGGGTCTGGACGGCCCTCGCCTGGTGCGCGGCCACGGTGTACTCGTTCCTCATCCTGGTCAGGCTGCCGGGGGAGGGCGACTACGGTCCCCACGCGTTCCCGATCAGCTTCAGCGTGCACTGGCTGGCCCCGCAGTGGGTGTTCCTGGCCCCGGCCGCCGTGGTGACCGTGGCGGGCAGCGTCCTGCTGCACCGCCGCGCGCTGCCCGCCGCCGCCCTGATCACCGCCGGGTCCGTCTGGGGAGCCATGGCGATGAACTCGTCGGAGATCAACTTCCTGCAGTTCCTGCCCGTCGACATCGCGCTCTGCGCCGTCGCGGCCGCCCGCCCCCGCCGTACCTCGCTCACCGCCCTCGCCCTGGCGGTCCTCACCGTGGCGGGGTTCTCCGCCGTGCGACTGCTGATCGGCTTCGCCATCGGCACCTCCACCGAGTTGGCCGTCACCCTGACCGCCGTCGTCGCCTGGTTCGTCGGCCACTCGTCACGGCAGTCCCGCGACCACGCCGAGCAGCTGGGCGCCCGGGCCGCCGACCAGGCGGTCATCACCGAACGCCTGCGGATCGCACGCGAGTTGCACGACATGGTGGCGCACACCATCGGCATCGTCGCCCTGCAGGCCGGCGCCGCGCACCGGGTCTTCGACAGCCAGCCGGCCCGGGCGCGGGCCGCGCTGGGCGAGGTCGAGGCCGCCAGCCGGGAGACGCTGTCGGGGTTGCGGCGGATGCTCGGCGCGCTCCGCCAGGCCGAACTGGACGGCCAGGACGGGGCGGAGGCCCCGCTGCACCCGGCGCCGGGCCTGGCCGACGTCGAGCGGCTGGCCGCCACCACGACGGCCGCCGGCGTCCGGGTCGAGGTCACCTGGGAGGGCGAACGGCGTCCGCTGCCACCGGACATCGACCTCTCGGCGTTCCGCATCATCCAGGAGTCGGTCACCAACGTGGTGCGGCACGCGGGGACCGGCCACTGCCGGGTGTCGGTCGAGCAGCAGGAGTCGCAGCTGTCGATCGAGGTCGTCGACAGCGGACGGGGCGGCGCCGGGGGCGGGCAGGTCGCGGGCGCCGGCTACGGCCTGGTCGGGATGCGTGAGCGGGTCGCCCTGCTGCACGGGGACTTCTCCGCCGCACCGCGCCCCGGGGGCGGGTTCCGCGTCGCGGCCCGCCTGCCCGTGCCGGCGGGTGCCCGATGACCGTCCGGGTCCTGCTCGTCGACGATCAGCCGCTGGTGCGCGCCGCCCTGCAGATGGTCATCACCGATGCCCCCGACCTCGACGTGGCAGGGGAGGCGGGCAACGGGGCCGAAGCCGTCCGGCTGGTCCGGGAACTCGCCCCCGACGTGGTGGTGATGGACATCCGGATGCCCGGCATGGACGGCATCGAGGCCACCCGCCTGATCACCGCCGGAGCCGGCCCCGCCCGGGTGGTCGTGCTGACCACCTTCGACGACGACGACTACGTGTACGCGGCGCTGCGCGCCGGAGCGTCCGGGTTCCTGGTGAAGGACATGGCGCTGGACGACATCCTCGCGGCCGTCCGGGTGGTCGCCGCCGGGGACGCCCTGATCGCGCCCAGCGTCACCCGCCGCCTGATCGCGGAGTTCGCCGGCCGCCCCGCCCCGGCGCCCCCGCCGCGCACGGCCGAGGGCATCACCGGCCGCGAGCGCGAGGTGCTGACCCTGGTCGGCGGCGGCCGGTCCAATGCCGAGATCGCCGCCGACCTGGTGATCAGCGTGGCCACCGTGAAGACCTACGTGACCCGGCTGCTGGCCAAGCTCGACGCCCGTGACCGGGTGCAACTCGTGATCATCGCCTATGAGATGGGGCTGGTGGCGGCGTCCCGGTGAGCCGGCCGGGGGGGTCACTGCGCCGGCGGGTGGGCGGGGTTCACCACGGCGCGGGTGTCCTGCATCGCGGTCAGCCGTACCACCAGGGCGATCGCCAGCCCGGCCGCGGTGAGCTCCAGCAGGTCCGAGGCCACGGCGATGCCGAGGGCGGTGCGGATCTCCCGGGTGTTGCCACCGGTCGCCCAGGCGTTCGCGATCCGCGTGGTCACCACGGAGGCGATCCAGGTGAGCCACCACAGGTTGAGAAGGCGGTGGGAGCCGTACTGCCGCTCGCCGTCGGGGCCGAGCGGAGTGCTGGCCAGCCAGCTGTCGGAGACCATCCGCCGGGGGACCCAGAACAGGAGGACGGGGGTGATCCAGCTGCCGATCGCCCAACCCTGGCTGTGCCGGTGCCCGTTGGGGGAGAACAGCCCGGCGTTCGCGCGGACCCGGTGGAACCAGGTGATGAACGCGATCCCGGTGACGACCACGGCGCCCCAGTGGACGTTGCCCAGTACCGTGGCGGCCCGCTCCACGGTGTCGAAGACGTCCAGGTCCGGCACCGGGGCACCGGAGAGCAGGTCGTCGAGCAGCCCGTAGGTGTACCCGTCCAGTGCCAGGACGGCGGCCCGCAGGGCGGCGCACACGCCCAGGAACACGACGGTGACGGGGCATCCACGTCTTCGGCGAGCGGTAGGCCACCGGCCAGTTGAAGGCTGAGCCCGCGCAGGCGGTGCAGCGGTTGTTCGTGGTGACGGCCGGCCAGGTGCGGCAGGTCGAACAGAGCATGGCGGGTGACTCCCCTTGCAGACCGAAGCCCGCGACTGGGGGCGACCGGGCGCACTCCAGGCCCGTTCCGTGGCCTGCCGCCAATGGTAAATGCCCAGGCCAGGGGCCATATCGGGCCGATCCGGGTCAGATCGTCCCAGGCTCGACCGCCGCTCGACCGCCGCTCGACCGCCGCTCGACCGCCGCTCGACCGCCGCTCGGCCCCGGCCGGCCTCAGGCCGGGTAGGCGTGGGTCTGGGTGGCCTTGACGGTGGCCCAGACGGGGGTGCCGGGGGCGAGGTCGAGGGCGGCGGTGGCGGCCGGGGTGAGGTCGGCGGCGAGCGGGAGTTCGCCGGTGAGGTCGACCCGGACCTGGTCGCCGTGCAGGTCCAGGCCGGCCACGCGCAGCTGCCAGACGTTGCGCGCGCTGGAGTCGGGGCGGGTGCGGTGCAGGGTGACGGCCGAGGGCGGGAACGCCACGAAGGCCGGGCCGGTCAGCTCCTCGGTGGTGGCGACCACCGGGCCGTCCGCGAGGGTGACCGTACGGCCGTCGGCGGTGCCCTGGTAGAGGTTGAGGCCGACCAGCCGGGCGATGTAGTCGGTGCGCGGGTGGCGGGCGATCTCGGTGGGGGAGCCCGCCTGCACCTGGCGGCCGTCCTCGATCACGACGAGGCGGTCGGCCAGCACCATCGCGTCCAGCGGGTCGTGCGTGACCAGCACGGCGACCGCCTCGAACTCGGCCAGGTGGCGCCGGAGCTGGGAGCGGACGTCGAGTCTGGTGCGGGCGTCCAGGGCGGCCAGCGGTTCGTCCAGCAGCAGCAGGCGGGGGCGGACGGCGAGCGCCCGGGCCAGGGCGACGCGCTGGGCCTGGCCGCCGGAGAGGTTGCCGGGCCTGGCACCGGCGTGGCCGGCCAGGCCCATCCGCTCCAGCCAGCCGGCCGCCTCGGCGCGGGCCTCCCGCTTGGGGCGGCCCTGGCAGCGCGGGCCGAAGGCCACGTTGTCGAGGGCGCTGAGGTGGGGGAAGAGCAGGTAGTCCTGGAAGACCACGCCGACCGGGCGTTCCTCGGCGGGCGTGTGCAGGCGCTGCTCCGGGTCCTCCAGGGTGCGGCCGTCCAGGCGCAGATGGCCGCCGGTCAGCGGGAGGAGCCCGGCGAGGGCGCGCAGCGCGGTGGACTTGCCGGCGCCGTTCGGGCCGAGCAGCGCGACCACCTCGCCGGGGGCGGCGGTGAGCGACAGGTCGAGGCGGAACGCGGCCCGCTCGACCAGCAGCCGGGCGTCGAGGCCGGTGCCGCTGCTGGGGGTGGAGGTGGTCATGGCGTCGGCGTCCCGGGGTGGTGGCGTGGGGTCATGGCGTGGACATCCAGCGGTCGCGCAGGCCGACCAGGACGGCGACGGAGACCAGCAGCAGCACCAGGCTCAGTGCGATCGCCGCCTCGGGGTCGCGTTCCATGGCCAGGTACACCGCGAGCGGCATGGTCTGCGTCCTGCCCGGGAAGTTGCCCGCGAAGGTGATGGTCGCGCCGAACTCGCCCAGCGCCCGGGCCCAGGCCAGCACGGCGCCCGCGCCGATGCCCGGCGCGATCAGCGGCAGCGTGACGCGGCGGAACGCGGTCAGCCGGGAGGCGCCGAGGGTGGCGGCGGCCTCCTCGTAGCGGGGGTCGGCGGCGCGCAGCGCGCCCTCCACGCTGATCACCAGGAACGGCATCGCGACGAAGGCCTCGGCGAGCACCACGCCGGAGGTGTGGAAGGGCAGGGTGATGCCGAACGCGGAGTCCAGCCAGCGCCCGACGATGCCCCGGCGGCCGAGCACCAGCAGCAGGGCGACGCCGCCGACCACGGGCGGCAGCACCAGGGGCAGGGTGACCAGCGCGCGGACGAGCCGGCGGCCGGGGAAGTCCGTCCGGGCGAGCAGCCAGGCGAGCGGGACCCCGAGCACCAGCGACACCCCGGTGGCCGCCGTCGCGCAGAACAGCGAGAGCCGCAGGGCCTCCCACACCTCGGGGCTGGAGAGCTGGGCGGGCAGGTCGCTCCAGGGCGCCCGGACGAGCAGTCCGACCAGCGGCAGCACCAGGAAGGCGAGGCCGAGCAGGGCGGGCAGCAGCAGGGTGACGGGGATGCGCCGGGTGCGCCGCCGGCGCGGGCGGCCCGGGGTGGGGCCGTC
>NZ_JBHUWW010000185.1:0-9670 GCF_042669755.1 Kitasatospora sp. NPDC057223
GCCCGTGGGATCGGGCCGGCCGCCGGCGTGCCGGGTCGGGTGGGCGACTACTCGACCACGAGCTCGACCTCGATGTTGCCGCGGGTGGCCTTGGAGTAGGGGCAGACCTCGTGGGCCTGCTTGACCAGCAGCTCGCCGCTCTCGCCCGCGAGGGCGTCCGGGAGCTCGACGCGCAGCACCACGGAGAGGCCGAAGCCGGAGCCGTCGTTGCCGATGGACACCTCGGCGGTGACCGAGATCTCGCCGGTGTCGACCTTGTTCTGGCGGCCGACCAGGCCGAGTGCGCTGGCGAAGCAGGCGGCGTAGCCGGCGGCGAACAGCTGCTCGGGGTTGGTGCCCTGCCCGTTGCCGCCGAGGGCCGGCGGCATGGCCAGCGGAAGGTCCAGCCGGCCGTCGGAGCTGACGGTACGGCCCTCACGCCCGTTGGCGGTGGCGACAGCGGTGTACAGCGCGTCCATCTGACCGGTCCCTTCTCGTGGTGGCGGCCCTTGTCCGGCCCGCCCTCTGCCCACAAGTAGAGCACGCAATTCAGTTGTGCACAACTGAAGAGTGCGCGGGGGAGCTATCCTGGACCCATGACCGACCTGTCACGCGTACCCGGGACCGAGCTGCTCCGGCTCGACCACCAGGTCTGCTTCTCGCTGCACGCCGCCTCGCGGGCCTTCGGCGGCGTCTACCGCGGCGCGCTCAAGGAGCTCGGGCTCACCTACCCGCAGTACCTGGTGATGCTGGTGCTCTGGGAGCACGGCGAGCTGCCCGTGAAGCAGATCGGCGAGCACCTGCGGCTGGACTCCGGCACGCTGTCCCCGCTGCTCAAGCGCCTGGAGGCGACCGGCTACGTCCGGCGCGCCCGCAGCGCGGAGGACGAGCGCTCGGTGACCGTGGCGCTCACCGCGGCCGGGACGGCGCTGCGCGAGCGGGCCGTCTGCGTACCGCAGCGGATCATCGAGGCCACCGACCTCTCCCTGGACGAGGCCGTCGCCCTGCAGTCCCTGCTCGCCCGGGTGACCGCCTCGCTGGACGCCGCCGCACTGCAGGGCTGACCGGGCCCGCCGGCCGGCGCACTCGCGGGCGCGCCGGCCGGCCGGCGACGGGGGTCAGCCGCGCGGCAGCACCTGGGACTGCACCTCGGGCAGGTGCCGCCAGTCGCTGGAGACGATGCTCGCGTGCGCGGCCGCCAGCTGGACGGCGCGGGCGCGGGCCTGCTCGGCGGTCGGGTCGGTGGCGCTGATCGCCGGGGCCACGTTCTGGGCGTCCGTCATGACCAGCAGGTAGTGCCGGGCGTCGTACCAGCCGGTGTCGATGCCGCCCAGGTAGGCGGCGGCGTCCCCGTCGAAGACCACGAACCAGGGGCGGATCGAGGTCTCCGAGTACTGCCCGCGCGGGTCGCCGGCGGCCGCGCCGTGGACGACGGGGAAGACCTGGGCCTCGGCGGTCCGCCCGGCAGCCGCGAGATCGCGCAGGTAGCGGGCGTACTCGACGTCCGTGTGCAGGGTGTCGAACGGGTTCTGCTCCTCGACGGTGCCGGGGATGACGTCCACCAGCACCCGGCCCGCCAGTGCCGCCCGGCTCGGCCAGTTGCCGGCCCGGGCCGCGTCGTCCAGGGTGGCGTACGAGCCGCCGCCGGACTTGGCGAGCAGGTCGGCCGGGCGGAAGACGGTGCTGCCGAGGTGGGCGGCGATCAGCGAGTCGAGCTGGGCCGGGCCCATGCCGCGGTTGCCGGCGAAGCCGCCCTTGAGCTCCAGCTTGACGACCAGCGGGCCGGCCCCGGGGTGGGCGCCGAGCCAGACCCGGATGTCGTCCAGGCAGGTCTCCAGGTTCTTGTTGGCGCCGCCGGTGTACAGCTGGGCGGGGCTGCTCGCGGTGACGCAGTTGTTGGCGTTGCCGAGCGGGTTGGAGTGGCTGACCTTCCACTCCTTGGTGACGGTGTCCGTCCAGGCGTCCAGCTCGATCATGCCGGTGCCGGTGTCCAGGGCCTGCGCGAGGAAGGGGAAGGCGGCCGGGTCGTAGGTGTTGTGCAGGCCGACGGTGGTCGCGGAGGCGAACGGCAGATCAGCCGGCCCGGTGGCGTCCGCCTGTGGGGCGGCGACGGCGACCGCCAGGGCGGCGAGCAGCGGGGTGGCGGCGGCGATGAAGCGGCGTACGGACAACGGTGTCTCCTCGTCAGGGGCCGGGACTGCGAAGTCGAGCCTGGTCCATCCGAGCGGACTTGAGGTGACATGACAAGGAATTCCGCTGACACGGCGTCGGAAGAACGGACTCCTGCGGCCGCCGCCGCCAACGCGCCGACGCGGCCGGGGTGTTCCCCGGCCGCGTCGGTGGTGCTGCGGGTCCGTACGGGTTACTGGTACACCCGCACGTAGTCGACCAGCATCTTCTGCGGGAACACCGTGGTGGCGTCCGGTGCGCCGGGCCAGTCACCGCCCACCGCGTTGTTGAGGATGATGTAGAACGGGTGGTCGTAGACCCACGGGCCGCGGGTCTGCTCCAGGGTGCTGCGGTTGACGGTGAAGAAGGCGTTGCCGTCGACCGTGAAGGTCATGTGGCTGGAGTCCCAGTCCACCGCGTAGGTGTGGAACGCGGAGGCGAAGTCGCTGCCCGCCACCGTGTACGGCGAGCCGTAGCCGGCGGCGCCGAAGTAGGCGGGGGCGTGCAGGGTGGAGTAGACCGTGTCCGCGACCTTGCCGACGTGCTCCATGATGTCGATCTCACCGCAGTTGGGCCACGGCGTGCCGGTCTTGAAGTCGGAGCCGAGCATCCAGAACGCGGGCCACAGCCCCTGGGTGCCGGTCACCTTGATCCGCGACTCGACGTGCCCGTACGTGAAGTTGAGGTGGTCGGAGGTGTTGATCCGGCCCGAGGTGTACTGGCAGGTGGTGCTGCCGCTCAGCGGGTCGCGCGGGCAGGCCGAGCCGGCGGTGACCTCCTTGCGGGCCTCCAGGACGAGGTTGCCGGTGCCGTCCTGGTAGGTGTTCTTGTTGCCGGTGGTGTAGTACTCCAGCTCGTTGTTGACGCCGGCGCCGGAGTCGACGGTCCACTTCGCCGGGTCCGCGCCGGTGCCCGCCGCGGAGTTGAACTCGTCGCTCCAGAGCAGCTTCTGCGGGTTGCCCGGGTTCGGCGGCAGGGCGGGCGGAGCGGTCGGGTTGCCGCCGGTGCCGTACACGTCGAAGCCCCAGAGCGAGTACCCGTAGGCGGTGCCGCGCGCGGTGCCGTACATCCGGACGTAGCGGCCGGTGCCGGTCACGTCCAGCGTCTGCTTGAAGCCGGTGGACGTGGTGGTGGAGTAGATCGTGGTCCAGTTGGCGCCGTCCGGCGAGGTCTGGATCTGGTAGGCCGAGGCGAAGGCCGGGTCCCACTGGAGGACGACCTTGCTGATGGCGGCGGTGGCGCCGAGGTCGACGGCGAGCCAGGCCGGGTCGCTCCAGCCGGTGGTGGCGCTGGTCGCCCAGCGGGTCGCGGCGTTGGCGTCGAAGGCCTTGGCCGGCGTGCAGCCCGAGCAGTTCCCGTCGTCCTGGAAGGTGGACGCGGTGGCGGGCTTGCCGTACGACAGCAGGACGGGCCCGGTGCCGGTCGACGTGCCGGTGAACACCTGGAACTCCCAGAGGGAGTAGCCGTAGGCGGTGGCGCGCTGGGTGCCGTTCATCCGCACGTACCGGCCGGTGCCGGTGAGCGTGATCAGCTCGGTGGCGCCGGGGGAGGTGGTGGTGGAGTAGACGGTCGTCCAGGTGGTGCCGTCGGTGGAGGTCTGGATCTGGTAGGCCTTGGCGTACGCGGCCTCCCAGCTGAGCTGGACGCCGCAGACCGACTGGACGGAGCCGAGGTCGACCTGCACCCACTGCGGGTCGCTGGCCGCACTCGACCAGCGGGTGCCGGTGTTGCCGTCGAACGCGGAGCTCGACGGCGTGCCGCCGTTCTCGGTGGAGGACGCCGAGGAGGGCCGGTTCAGGGCGGCGTTGTTGGTGCTGCAGGCGCCGCCGCCGGTGCCCGCGGTGCCGTAGACCTGGAACTCCCAGAGGGAGTAGCCGTATCCGGTGGCGCGCTGGGTGCCGTTCAGCCGGACGTAGCGGCCGCTGCCGGTGACGTTGAGGGTCTCGGTGCCGCCGGTGGCGGTGGTGGTCGCGTAGACCGTCGTCCAGGTGCTGCCGTCGGCGGAGGTCTGGAGCTGGTAGGCCTTCGCGTACGCGGCCTCCCAGTTCAGCACGACCTGGCTGATCGTCGAGGTGGCCCCGAGGTCGATCTGGATCCACTGCGGGTCGGCGGCCGAACTCGACCAGCGGGTACCGGTGTTGCCGTCCACGGCGGCGGACGCGGGGGTGCCGGCGTTCTCGACCGAGGACGCGGTGACGGGCTTGCCCTGGGACAGCAGGGTGCCCGCGGCCCGGGCGGGGCTGCCGGTCACCGCGAGGGCGAGGGTGGCGAGCAGGGCGACGACCAGCAACAGGGTGACGGGGCGGTGGCCGGAACGGGCCACTCCGTACCGTGTTCGGAAGTCGAAGGGAAGGACTGGCACGAAACCTCCTGGGGGAGTTGGTTCCGATGGGTGGGGGACATGGTGCGGCTCTGCGGAACTTGGCGCCGGAGGCAGCTTGCGATCGACAGGGAGAACGCTCTCCGGCTCAGGCGATGATTGCGGCGGCGTTTCCGAAGTGTCAAGGCATGTGCACGCAAGTGCGAGCGATATGCCGTGTATCAGCGGATTCTGATGTCATTTCTGAAACACAGCCGAGATCCGCACCCCACCCGGAGCCGGGCATGACGAAGGGGGTGGGGGCACCGCCGTGCCCCCACCCCCTCCACTGCTCCGCTCGGGTCAGCCCAGGGTCACTGCCGGGACGGGGTTGCTGCCGCTCCAGTTGGCGTTGAAGCCGAAGGAGGTGGATCCGCCCGACCCGACGGTGCCGTTCCAGGCCGCGTTGGTGCAGGTGACACGGGTGCCGGTCTGGGTGCAGGTGGCGTTCCAGGCCTGGGTCAGCTGCTGGCCTGCCCCGAAGTCCCAGCTCACCTTCCAGTTGCTCAGCGACGAACCGGCGGCGCAGGCGACCACGACGTTGCCGCTGAAGCCGGTGTTCCACTGGTTCGGCACCGAGTAGGTGGCCGAGCAGCCCCCGGTACCGCCGGTCGGCGTGGCGGTGGCGGTGGGCGTCGCCGTGGTGGTGGGGGTTGCCGTGGCGGTCGGGGACGGTGAGGCGGTCGCCGTCGGGGACGGCGAGGTGGTGCTGCCGCCCAGGGCGGTGGCGACGGCCCGGTACGCGGGCTTGGGTTGGTAGCCCTCGTCGTACAGGGTGGCGGCGCCGTACCCGGAGAACACACTCGGCACCCAGGAGTCGGCGTCGGAGATGTCCCAGCCGGTGATGCCCTTGCAGCGGCTGACGGCCAGGCAGGCCTTCACCACGGTGGTGTAGTCGGCGGCCTGCTGGGTCAGCTTGGCGTCGGTGGACGGCGTCTGCATCCGGATGTCGAGCTCGGTGATCGCGACATCCACCCCCAGGTCGGCGAACCGCTGGATGTTCGCCTGCAGGGTGGACGGAACCTGGCCGAGGATGAAGTGCGCCTGGAGGCCCACCCCGTCGATCGGCGCGCCCTGCGCCTTGAGCGACTTCACCAGGTTGTAGAGGGCGTCGCTCTTCGCGCCGATGCCCTCCACGTTGTAGTCGTTGATGTACAGCTTCGCGGCGGGGTCGGCCTGGCGGGCCCAGTTCAGCGAGTTCGCGATGAATCCGGTGCCCAGCGCGGGGTACCAGACCGACGTCCGGTAGGTGCCGTCCTCGTTGAACAGCTCGTTGAGCACGTCCCAGGCGTAGATCTTGCCCGCGTAGCGCCCGGCCTCGGCGGCGATGTGCTGCTGCAGGATGGTGTTCAGCTCGGTCGCGCTGAAGCCGCCGTTGGTCAGCCAGTTCGGGTTCTGGCTGTGCCAGACCAGGGTGTGGCCCCGGACCTGCTGGTTGTGCGCCTGGGCGAAGGCGACGATCTGGTCGGCCTCGGCCCAGTTGAGGCTGCCCCGGGTGGACTCGACCGAGCCCCACTTCATGGCGTTCTCGGGGGTCAGGGAGTTGAACTGCGCTCCTGCGATGGCTGCGTAGGCCGGGGTGCCGCTGAGCTTGCCGCCGGCCACCGCGTTGCCGACGTAGACGCCCTTGGCGGCCGCGAGGTCGCGCAGCGGGGTGTCGGCGGCCTGGGCGGCGCCGGGCAGTAGGGCCGCGCCGAGTGCGGTGGAGGCCAGTACGGTGACGGCCACCGCCGCGTTGCGCAGTCTGACGGCCCGACGGGTGAACAGTTGGCGCATGGGAATCGTCCTCTCCGGTGCAGGGTGGGGTGCCCGGCCGCCGGGCGGGTGGTCCCGGCGGCCGGTGATTCGGGTGTGCTGCTCTGGACCGGGGCGGGCGTCAGGCGCAGGCCGCGCCGTTCACGGTGAACTGCGCGGGCGCCGTGTTGGCGCCGGTGAACGTGGCCTGGAAGCCGAAGCCCGCGGTGGCGCCGGGGGCGACCGTGCCGTTCCAGCCGCTGTCCTTGGCGGTGACGGCGGCACCGCTCTGGACGACGGTGGCGTTCCAGCCGCTGGTGATCTTCTGGTTGCCCGGGAACGTCCAGCCCAGCGTCCAGCCCGGGATCGGGCTCTGGCCGGTGTTCTTGAGCGTCACGGTGGCGGTGAAGCCGCCGGCCCAGGCACTGTCCACGTGGTAGGCGACCGAGCAGGCGGCCGCCGCCGGGGTGTCGTCGTCCGCCTCGGTCGCGCTGAACGTCGCACCGTCGGCGCCCGCGCCGGTCGCCGCGAACGCGGCCGTGCCGGCCGCGGTGTCCGTGTCCTGCGCGGCCGAGATCGTGACCTGCTGGGCCGTGGCCCAGTTGGCCGGGGTGAAGACCAGGCTCGCCCCGCCGGTCACCGAGAGGTCCTGGTCGCCCGAGGTGCGGGCGACCGCGACCGTGACGTTCTGCGCCGGAGCGGCCGACAGCCGCACCGCCACGGTCGCGGTGGAGCCCTCGGCCACCGTCACCGAGGCCGGGGTGGCGAGCACCTTCGGCGTGACCGGCGGGGTCACGACGCCGGTGCGGTCGGCGGCGAACGCGGCCAGCCAGGCCAGCCCCGCGTTCCAGTTCACCGCCACCTCGTTGGTGGAGTACGAGCCGATGTCGTCGACGTAGCACTTGGCGGGTGCGCAGCCGGTCAACTGGGCCAGCGCCACCGGGTCCTGGAGGCCCGAGTTGGGGCCGCCGGCGAACGAACCGGCGGGCGGGTGCGGCAGCGAGGCGTCGTTCTGGTGCGCCCAGAACCGGTGGTGCTCGTTCTCGGCGGCGTGCTCGCCGTAGCCGGTGACGTACGAGCGGTTCAGCGCGTTGCGGCCGAGCAGGTAGTCGATCGACTCCAGCGCGGCGGTGCGGTAGCGCTGCTGCCCGGTCAGCTCGTAGGCGACCGCGATCACCATCGCGTTGTTGGCGACCGAGCTGTTCGAGCCCCAGACGTAGCCGTCGGCGGCGATCGGCACGTCGTAGCCCTGCCCGGCCATGGTGGTCAGGTAGCCGTCCGCGGTGGTGGTCAGCGAGGTGCGCAGCCGCGCCAGGTCCTCGGCCGGCAGGCCGACCCCGGGCACGGTGGCCAGGGTGATCCGGCCGAGCGTCGAGGTGCCGCCCCACCAGGGGGAGTCGGCCGGCGCGGTGTGGAACGAGGAGGACGTGACCGCGTCGCGGTACTGGCTCTCGCCGGTGGTCGCGAACAGTTCGGCGGCGGCCCAGTAGAACTCGTCGCCGACCTGGTTGTCCTCGTACGCGCCGCCGCCGGTGTTGTCCGTGCTCGGCGCGAGCACGTTGGGGTTGGCCTTGGCGGCCGTCCAGGCGCGCTTGGCCGCATCCAGGCAGCGGGCGGCGAACGCGGCGTCGTACGGGGCGTAGACACGGGCGCACTGGGCGGCGGTGGCGGCCAGGTTCAGCGTCGCCGCGGTGGACGGCTTGTGCAGCTCGCGCTGCTGGGCGTCCAGCTCGGGGCGGGTCGGCAGGGCCGTCCACTGCGCGTCGTGGATCTTGTGGAAGGCCATGCCCGCCAGCGGCTTGCCCGCCGGGACCTGCATCCGCAGCAGGAAGTCGAGCTCCCAGCGGGCCTCGTCCAGGACGTCCGGCACGGCGTTGCCGCGCTCGGGCACGCGCAGCGTCGAGTCGCCCACGGCCGCGTCCGTACCGGCCCGCTTCGCCCGCTCGAAGGAGTTGACCAGCTGCCAGGCGGCGATCCCGCCGTTGACCACGTACTTGCCCTGGTCGCCGGCGTCGTACCAGCCGCCGCGCACGTCCAGGCTGTAGTCGCAGACGCCCGCCTGGCAGGGCACCGAGGTGTCGCCCTTGTTGGGCGCGACCCCGAGGTGCCCGGCCGGCCGGGCGTAGCCCGCCCCGGCCAGCGAGGCGTCGATCGCGATGCCGCTGCGCTGCTGGTAGAAGAAGGACATGCTGTCGGCGCGCAGACCGTCGTAGAGCGCCGCCGAGATGTCGAACGGGTAGCTCGCCTGCCCGTTCACGACCAGCGTGAAGCCGGTGCCGGTGCCGGTGTAGGCGGAGAAGTCGACCAGGTGGGTGGAGTCGCCGGAGGCCGCGTCGGAGCCGTGCACGACGGTGGTGCCGGAGGCGACGGTGCTGCCCGCGGAGCTGCGCAGCTGCCAGCCGAGCGGTGCGGTGGCGGTGGTGACGACGGTGGCGCGCTTGGGGCCGTCCGGAAGGTAGCCGACCTGGTTGACCCGGACGGCCGGCCCGGTGTCGGCGGCGGCCTGCGCCGCGAGCGGTGCGGTGGCGGCGGCCGCCCCGAGGACGGACGGGCCGGCCGCGGTCATGGCCAGCAGCAGGGTGCCGGAGAGCAGGAGCGACGCCGAGCGGCGCCGGGCGGGGGAGACGGGGGAGCGGGGGATGACGGGAGGCACGGGTGGGGGGCCTTTCGTCGGGCGCGGACGCGCTCAGGAGTGGGGGGCGGGACAGCGCACTGCCCCGCCCCCGGTGATGAGATGACGGACGGTCAGGAAGCGGTGCAGGTGAACACCGGAGCGGTGTTGCTCCCCGTGAAGGTGCCCTGCAGACCGAACGTGGTGGTGCCGCCGACGGCGAGCGTGCCGTTGTAGGCGAGGCTGGTCGCGGTGACCGAGCTGCCCGACTGCGCCACGGTGGCGTTCCAGGAGCCGCTGAGCGTCTGGCCGCTCGGCCAGGTCCAGGCGACCTTCCAGGCGTGCGTCGCGGCGGTCGCGGTGACCGTCACCGTCGAGGTGAAGCCGGTCGACCACTGGTTGTCGATGTGCCAGGCGGCCGTGCAGCCCGCGCCGCCGGTGCCGGTCGCGGTGGTGGCGGTGACGGCGGTGGAGGCGGCGGACACGTTGCCGGCCGCGTCGCGGGCCTTGACGGTGTAGCTGTAGGCGGTGGCGGCGGTGAGGCCGGTGTCGGTGTAGCTGGTGGCACCGGTGGTGGAGCCGACCTTGACGGTGCCGCGGTAGACGTCGTAGCCGGTGACGGCGGTGTTGTCGGTGGAGGCGGTCCAGGCGAGCGAGACGGTGTCGGTGGTGGTGCCGGTGGCGGTGAGGCCGGCCGGGACGCTGGGTGCCTGGACGTCGCCGCCGCCGGTGCCGGTCGCGGTGGTGGCGGTGACGGCGGTGGAGGCGGCGGACACGTTGCCGGCCGCGTCGCGGGCCTTGACGGTGTAGCTGTAGGC